>CAXTTP010000435.1:0-2010 GCA_964247195.1 uncultured Sphingomonadaceae bacterium | reverse complement strand
GGCGAGCCCAAATATCTGAACTCGCCCGAGACGCCGCTGTTCGACAAGGGCCGCACCCTCTTCAACCTCGACCGCGCCGGGCCGGCCAGCCGCAAGGCCGACCGCATCGTCGTGGTCGAAGGCTATATGGACGTGATCGCGCTCGGTTCGGCCGGGATCGAGGAGGCGGTCGCGCCGCTCGGCACCGCGCTCACCGAAGGCCAGCTGGAGCGGCTGTGGCGCCTCGCCGACGTGCCCTTGCTCTGCTTCGACGGCGACGCCGCCGGGCAGAAGGCGGCGGTGCGCGCGGCGGTGCGCGCGCTGCCGATGCTGGCGCCGGGTCGCTCGCTCTGCTTCGCGACGCTGCCGCCGGGCCAGGACCCCGACGATCTCGTCCGCAGCGGCGGGAAGGATGCCGTCGAGGCACTTTTCAAGCGGACGGAGCCGCTGGTCGAGACGCTGTGGCGGCACGAGCGCGACGCAGCTGCACTCGACACGCCGGAAGCGCGTGCCGGGCTCCGGCGCCGGCTCGCGGATCACGCCCGCACCATTGCCGATGGCGACGTGCGCGAACAATATCTTGCCGAGTTCCGGCGTCGCTTCGATGCGCTGTTCGCCGCCCCTCCCCTCCGTCGCGACCGCTATCGGCCGGCCGGTCGCGGCCAGCCCGGCCGCGGCTTTCCCGAAGCGCCGGCCTCGGCGCAGGCGCGCTCGATCGGCAGCGGCGGCGGCATGGACCGGCTGCTCGGCCGAGCCGTGCTCGCCGGGCTCGTTCATCATCCGCAGGCGATCGCGATCCATGCCGAGGCAATCGCTGGGATCGAACTGGGCGACGCGCTGCTGGCGCGGCTCCGTCAAGCGCTGCTGGAGGCAGCCTTCCGCGGGCAGGCGCTTGAACCGCAAGGCTTGCGGACCATATTGGACAGGGCGGGACTGGCGGACGTGGCGGAGGAGCTGCGGCAGACGAACGGACTTGCCTTTTCGTTCCTGCGCGGCAATGCCGAACCTGGTCGCGCACTGCGCGATCTGGGGGCGGCAATAGAAGCGTTGGCGGCACGGCCGGAGCTGGATGCAGCGCTGGCTGCGGCGACGGCACGGCTGATGTCGACGCCGGACGATGCATGTTTCGCCGAGCAGCTGCGGTTGCGCGCGGCACGCGATGCGGCCGATCGGTCGCTCGCCGCGTTGGCACAAAGCGAGGACGGCTGAGAAGCCTGAAAGATTAGAGGCGGTCGGATGGCGAAGACGAACACGGCGGAAGTGGCGGCGACGGGCGGCGAAGGCAGCGGCGACGCGCCGCTGATCGACCTCAACGAGGCGACGCTCAAGAAGCTCATCGCACGTGCCAAGAAGCGCGGCTACATCACCGTCGACGAGCTGAACGCGGTCGTCGGCGAGATGTCCACCGATCAGATCGAGGACGTGATGTCCGCGCTCAACGAGATGGGCGTCAACGTCGTCGAGAACGAGGAGCCCGGCGACGAGGAGCCCGCCGCCGACGAGCCCGAGGAGGACGTCGTCGGCGTCGACGAGGGCGAGGCGACTCCGGTCCTCCAGGCCAGCACCAAGAAGGAAACCGTCGACCGCACCGACGATCCGGTGCGCATGTATCTGCGCGAGATGGGCGCTGTCGAGCTCCTGTCGCGCGAGGGCGAGATCGCCATCGCCAAGCGTATCGAGGCCGGCCGCGATACGATGATCCTGGGGCTATGCGAGAGCCCGATCACCTTCAACGCGATCATCGATTGGTCAACCGCGCTCAACGAAGGCACGATGCAGCTGCGCGAGATCCTCGATCTCGATGCGATGCTGTCGAAAGGCCCGACACCAGAGCAGGTCGAGGCCGATGCCGAAGGTGACGGCGAGATTTCTGAAAAGACCGCCGGTCCTTCGTTCAAGGAAGAGGAAGAAGTCGAGGAAGCGCCCGCCGAGGAGGAGGACGAGGATTCGATGACCGAGCGGCGCGCGCCGCGCCCGTCCGACGATGAGGATGAGGATAACACGCTCAGCCTCGCGCAGATGGAGGAGCAG
>CAXTTP010000434.1:0-2025 GCA_964247195.1 uncultured Sphingomonadaceae bacterium | reverse complement strand
CGCCTTGCTCTACACGCTGCTGAACCGCCTGCGTGCCGCGCCGAAGCTGATCGAGGACGCGGCCGATCCGCTCGTCCGCCGTCTGGCCGCGCTGGCCAAGGCGGTTCGGCGCGATATCCACAAGATGCGCGCGTTCCTGCGCTTCCGCGAGATGGGCGTCGAGGAAGCGGCGGCCGGGGAACGTCGTTACGTCGCCTGGTTCGAGCCCGAGCATCATATCGTGCGCGCCAATGCCGATTTCTTCGTCCGCCGCTTCGGGGCGATGCGCTGGTCGATCCTGACGCCCGAGCTCTCGATCCACTGGGATGGCACGACGCTCAGCGAAGCGCCCGGCGCGAACCGCGCCGACGCGCCGGACGGCGATCCGCTCGAACAGACCTGGGCGACCTACTACGCCTCGATCTTCAATCCGGCCCGACTCAAGGTCGGTGCGATGTTGAAGGAGATGCCCAAGAAATACTGGAAAAACATGCCCGAGACGGCGTTGGTGCCCGGCCTGATCGCAGGAGCGCAGGCGCGGGAGGCGGGCATGATCGCGGATGCGAAGGCGGAGATCGGCGGCAACAGCCGGATCGCCTGGGAGGCACTGCGTGACGAGGCCAAGGGCTGTACCCGCTGCCACCTCTACAAGCCGGCGACGCAGACCGTGTTCGGCGAGGGGCCGGCCGACGCCCGGCTGATGCTGGTCGGCGAGCAGCCGGGCGATCAGGAGGACCTGGCGGGGCGGCCGTTCGTCGGCCCGGCCGGGCAGCTCCTCGACAAAGCGCTCGCCGAGGCGGGCGTGGATCGCGCCGCAGCCTATGTCACCAATGCCGTCAAGCACTTCAAGTTCGAGCCGCGCGGCAAGCGGCGCATCCACCAGAAGCCCGAGGCGTCCGAGATCCAGGCGTGCCACTGGTGGATCGAGCAGGAGCGGATGCTGGTCCGGCCCGCCGTGACGGTCGCGCTGGGGGCGACGGCGGCACGCGCGCTGCTCGGCCGTGTGGCCACCATCTCGCGCACGCGCGGACAGGCGCAGACGCTGTCGGACGGCGGCGAATGCTGGGTGACGATCCACCCGAGCTACCTCCTCCGCATCGACGATCGTGCCCGCGCCGAGGAGGAATATCGCCAGTTCGTCGCCGACCTGAAGCACGCCCAGGCGCGGGCGAACGCCGGCTGACTATTCCGCGGCCAGCAATGTCTCCGCGCCGCCGAGATCGACCGAGACCAGCCGGCTGACGCCGCGCTCGACCATCGTCACGCCGAACAGGCGGTGCATGCGACTCATCGTCACCGCATTGTGGGTGACGACGAGGTAGCGCGTCTCGGTCTCGCGGGACATCGCACCCAGCAGGTCGCAGAACCGCTCGATATTGGCGTCGTCGAGCGGGGCGTCGACCTCGTCGAGCACGCAGATTGGCGCGGGATTGGTGAGGAACAGGCCGAAGATGAGCGCGACCGCGGTCAGCGCCTGCTCGCCACCGGAGAGCAGGGTCAGGGCCGCGAGCTTCTTGCCCGGCGGCTGAGCCATGATCTCAAGTCCGGCCTCCAGCGGATCGTCCGATTCGATCAGAGCTAGGTGCGCCTGCCCGCCCTCGAAGAGCGTCGTGAACAGTCGCCGGAAATGGCCGTCGACCGCCTCGAACGCCGCCAGCAGCCGGGTCCGGCCCTCGCGGTTGAGGCTGCCGATCGAGCCACGCAGCTGGTTGACCGCCTGCGCCAGCTCGTCGCGCTCGGCAGCGGCACTGGCGCGCTCCCGCTCCACCGTCGCGAGCTCGCTGTCGGCGACGAGGTTGACCGGGCCGAGCCGCTCGCGATCCGCCGTCAGCCGGTCGAGCCGGCTCGATTCGGCGCCCGCCTCGCCGACGTCGGCGGCGGCGAAGCCGAGCTTCTCGGGCAGTATCGGCGCGGGGCATTCGAACCGTTCGCCGGCGATGCGGCCCATCTCGATCCGCCGGCTTTCCTGGGCCTCGCGCCGGGCGGCCGCACCGGCGCGCTGCTCGCGGGCCAAGCTCAACGCCTCCGACGCCGCCGCGACTGCGC
>CAXTTP010000433.1:0-2027 GCA_964247195.1 uncultured Sphingomonadaceae bacterium | reverse complement strand
TGATCACCACGGAGGCCATGATCGCCGAGCGCCCGGAGAAGAAGCCGGCTGGCGGGATGCCCGGCGGTGGCGGCGGCATGGGCGGCATGGGTGGGATGGGCGACATGGACTTCTGATCCGCGCGGTCCCGGTCGGTCCGCATCCTGCCCGCCGCGGGACGGAAGAGCAGCCGCTCTCCGGCCCGCGCGAGTTGGGCAGGGCATTCCGACACGCTGTCACACGTATGCGTGCAACCTACGGCCATGAAGGACATCGACGATGAGCATGACCCCAGCCGCGGCTTCCACCCTCGATGGGAACTCCATACGTTTCGAGATCCGCGACGGCATTCGCCGGATCAGTTGCTCGGTCTCGGATGAGGCCCTGGATGCCGTATCGGGCCTAACCGCGCCATCGACACCGATGGAGCGCCGCAAGTCCTTCGACCGCTTCCGGACCCTGATCCAAACGGCAGCCATACTGAGGCTGCGAGCGCTGTCGCCGGGGTCGGGCGGCCCGCTCGTCCTGACGCATCGGGACCTGCGCTGTGTGCCGCCCGAGAGCGGAACGCCATTGTTCGGCAGTTCCGCGAAGGGTTCGACCCGACCCGCCCTTTCCGGCGGCGGGCCTGCCACACCAGCGATCGCTTCCAGCGACGCCGCCACATTCGAACCGGCGGCATGACGCCACAGAGCCGAATAAGACCTTTGAGGCTGTGCGATGGACAGGCGTCGTCATCGCAGCCGCAGGGACGATGCTGATGGACCACTCCGGTCCACTCCTTCCTGCCTGGACGGGTGCGGATCTGCCGGCGGGCTTGGTCTCCCGCACCTGGACTGGCTCCTGCTGGCCGGGATGGTGACGATTGTTGGTGGCGGTCTGCTGATCCAGATCGCCTGGGAGAAGCGACATGGATAAGGAACACGGCCAGGGTCTGACTGGCGAGGCCCAGACCAGCTACCTGCTCCGGCGCGAGGCGGCATATCGGGCTTCAGCTTCGGGCAGCGGGAGTTCGCCGCCGGCAGTGGAGGCAACGCTCGCAAGCATCTCCGCCGAGGTGATGGCGGAGGCCGTCGAGCGGTTGAACCGTGCCGCGCTACCGAAAGGGCCGAAGCACCCGGTGTCGTCTCGATAGCACCCTCCAATCCCGAACCAGACCGCCTTGCGGAACCGGACAGTGTTGTCACTGCGCCTGGACCGCGAAAACGATTTCCGGAGTTTGCCAAGGATTTGCGTGGTGTTTGTGAGAAGCGCCACCGGGATCGCGAGACGTGGTCGGCGGGAGCGCGGATCGTGGCGAAATGGGGCAGAGGGCACGCGTCCACACAGCGTGCCAGACGAGGTCTGGGCCGAGGTGGTCCGTCGCAGGGCTGCGGTTGCGCTCCTGGCAGGGAAGGGGCCGGCCTACCTGTGTTTGGGTGCACGGCATTCCCGCGAACCCGACCTCAGAGTGACCAGCGCCTGCCGGCTGATCGCGTTCCGCCACGGGGTCCCCTGTCACCGCCTCACTTTCCAGCGCGTCTCATTCCGCGTGCGATCAAGGACGCAATCGCAGGCGAGATGAAGGGGGAACTCCAAAACGCCCTCACTGCGCTCGGCTGCCAGCGGATAGTCTGCCGGGATTTCCGGGAACATGGTAGTCTTTCCGCCATATCGATCCCAATCCTTTCTCGAAGGCGGGTTCGCCATGGTGTTGGCATCGAGAACGGGTACGCTTCCGTTGTGCGATCCCCCGATTGAGGAATGTTACCGATAATTGATCCGAGCCCGCCTCCGCCTGGCAACGCAGCGCTCGATCCGGCGCTCGTGACCATTGGGTTGTTGTCGGCACCCGCACTCCTTCTGGACGGCCATGAGAGCCGGGCCTGATCGTGGGACCGTGCAGGACGTGAACCCACAGGCACCGGCAATCGCTGTTCCAGTGCAGCTTGCGGCTGCGCGACCGTCGAGCTTGGTCAGGCGTCTCGGCCCAGGGTTGATCACGGGCGCCGCAGACGACGACCCGAGCGGGATCGCCACCTACAGCCAGGTGGGCGCGCAGTTCGGCT
>CAXTTP010000432.1:0-2033 GCA_964247195.1 uncultured Sphingomonadaceae bacterium | reverse complement strand
CCGAGGCGGCTCTCCTCCTCGAGCCGGTTCACCAGGTCGACGGTGTTGAAGTAGCGGCCGCGAGCACCGGCGCGGACGACGCTGGCGGTGATGGCGACCGCGAGATGGGTCTTGCCGGTTCCGGTGCCGCCGACCAGCACGATGTTGCGCTGGCCGGCCAGGAACGAGCCGGCATGGAGCGACCGCACCAGCCCCTCGTTGACCGGCGTGCCCTCGAACACGAACGCATCGAGGTCCTTCACCACCGGCAGCTTGGCGGCGCTCATGCGGTAGCGGATCGACGCAGCATGGCGGTGTGCGGCCTCGGCGCGCAGCAGATCGGTCAGGATCTCCATGGCGGTGCGCTTGCGCTGCACGCCGGTGGTGACCGCTTCGTCGAACGCGCCGGCCATGCCCTTGAGGCCGAGGCCGCTCATCGCGGCGATCATCTCATGCCGCTGCACGGGCGTCTCTCAGCAGGTCGTAGCGGGCGCAGTCGGCGACCGGCGGATGGGTCAGGGCCAGCGCCTCGGACGTGACGATCGTCAGCGGCCGGGGCGGCTCGCGCCGCCGTGCCAGGATGTTGAGGATCACATCGTCGCTGGCAGCGCCGGCATCGATCGCCTCCCGGATCGCCTCCTCGACCGCTTCCAGGCCGTCGGTGAGCACCGCCGACAGCACGCGCACGAACCGCCGGTCGGCTTCATCGCCGGTCCCGAGCTTGCGTCGCAGCCGGGCGAGCGCCGGCGGCAGCTCCCAGTCCTGGAACGGTGCACCGTTCCTCAGCCCACCCGGCTTCTTGGCCAGCACCGGCAGGTAATGCCACGGATCGAGCATCATCTGGTCGCGCCCGAAGAAGCGCGGATGCTCGGCGACGACCTCGTCGCCCAGGCGGACCACGATCCGGTCGGCATAGGCGCGCACCTGCACCGCACGCCGCGCCGCCTTGGCCATGACCGAGTAGCGGTTGCGATCGAAGCTGATCAGGCAGGTGCCGGTCACCGCGTGCGGCGTCTCGTGGAAGCCGTCGAACGGCGCCAGCATCGGCTGCAACGCCGGTCGTTCAGCCGCCAGCGCCGTAGCGACGCTTAGCTCCTTCTGCTCGGGATGCGGGTGGAGCTCGGCCCACCGCCGGCACTCCGCCTCAAGCCACCCGTTGAGCTCCTCCAGGCTGGCGAACCGCAGCCGGGGCTGGAAGAACCGCCCCCGGATCGTCTGCACCTGCTGCTCGACCTGGCCCTTCTCCCAGCCCGCTGCCGGCGAGCAGGCGGTCGGCTCGACCATGTAGTGGTCGGCCATGATCAGGAAGCGGCGGTTGAAGACCCGCTCCTTGCCGGTGAACACGGTCGTCACCGCGGTCTTCATGTTGTCGTAGATGCCGCGGGTCGGTACTCCGCCGAAGAAGGCGAACGCGCGTGCATGCGCGTCGAACACCATCTCCTGCGTCTCGCGCGGATAGGCCCTGACGTACACCGCCCGCGACGCGCACAGACGCATGTGCGCGACCTTCACCCGCATCGGCTTGCCGCCGATCTCCACGTCCTCATGGCTCCAGTCGAACTGGTAGGCCTCGCCCGGCCTGAACATCAGCGGGATGAACGCCGCAGCACCGT
The DNA here is from genome assembly GCA_964247195.1 of uncultured Sphingomonadaceae bacterium. Lineage (GTDB taxonomy): Bacteria > Pseudomonadota > Alphaproteobacteria > Sphingomonadales > Sphingomonadaceae > JAQGLK01. Next base: position 441 of record CAXTTP010000432.1, on the reverse strand, counting down.
CGCCGGCATCCTTGCGCCGTTGGCTTAGGAAGCCCGCCGCATAGCGCCGGACCGCATCGTAGGATCCGTCGAAGCCCTCGCGCAGCAGCAGATCGTGGATCCGCGTCATCCGCAGCCGCTCGCGCCGCGACCGTGCCTCGTTCTCCACCAGCAGCGCGTCCAGCCGCTCCTGGAACGGACCGATCCGCGGCAACGGCTGCACCGACCGCTTGTACGCAAAGCCCGCTTCCGGCGCGCGGATCGCCTTCCTCACAACCTTGCGCGACAACCTGAGATCCCGCGCGATCGCCTTGATCGACTTGCCGTCGGCGTGCTCGCGCCGGACCCGTACCACCGTCTCCACTATCAGCATCCCGATCCCGCCCGCCTGGTCACCACCAAAGCGAGCGCGCCTAAACCATCGAGATGCGGGGTCCCTCTTCGACGCCGATCACCCCGCTA
>CAXTTP010000431.1:0-2034 GCA_964247195.1 uncultured Sphingomonadaceae bacterium | reverse complement strand
GGCGGGCGCTGGCCGGAGGGACTGCGCCAGCCCGCGCCCGGACGGCTCGCCGTGCCGCATGCCGAGCTCGCCCGCCGCGCCTTCGTGCTGGTGCCGCTAACCCAAGTGGCGCCGGGCTGGCGCGATCCGCGCTCGGGCCTGCGGGTGCGTCATCTGCTCGCGCGGCTGGGCCGCTGACATCGGCGACAGGCTTCCTACATTAGGTGTGCCGACCCAAGGAGGATGCCCGTGGCCATCTCGCCCGACCAGTTCGACCGCCTCGCCGCCCGCCTGCCGAACGTCGGCCGCGATCCCGCCTCGGTGCGGGTACGCATCGAGGCGATGGAGAAGCTCCTCGAGCGGCTGTGGGTGATCCCCGGCATCAACCGCCAGGTCGGCCTAGACGTCGTTCTCGACTTCGTCCCCGTCCTCGGCGACATCGTCTCGACGGCGATGGGCGCGTGGATCGTGTGGGAAGCGCGCAACCTCGGCATGTCGAAATGGCAGATCGCGCGCATGGCCGGCAATGTCGGCTTCGACACGCTGCTCGGCGCGATCCCGGTGCTCGGTGCGGTGCCGGACTTCTTCTTCCGGTCGAACAGCCGCAACCTGAAGATTATCCGTCGCCATCTCGATCGCCATCATCCCGCGACGGCGACGATCGAGGGCGCCGTGGCGCGCCGCTAGCGCTGCCGTCGCCGCGCTCGATCTTCAGCACGGCGGCGGGCGCGGCACCGCGCTGCGTCGCGGGGCAGCGGCGCGGCGCCATATCCTTTCCGAGGCACAACCACACCTCTTCCAGCCAGCCGCGGCGGTTGACGTTGAGCCGGAGCATGTCCTCGCGCAGCCCCGGATTGGCGGCGGCAAAGGCGCGCGAAAAGGCCGCGACCGTCAGCGGGCGCCGCGACAGCGCCGCCATGTCCGGTGCGGCGATACCGCGATAGAGGCGATCGGCGGTCGCGAAGAAGCTCTTGGCGTCCAGCGTCGTGCAGGTGCCGTGCTTGGCCCACTCATGCTGGAGGAGCTGTGGCGACGGCGTCGCGCAGAGCGAGGCGCGGATCTGCGCTTCGGGCAGCAGCGCCGCCGGCTGGCAATATTGCGGCCAATCCTTGCCGAGCCCGTCCGGCCACAGGCCGTGCAGCGTGAAACCGAAGCGGTTGTCGCTGCCGCACTGGATGCGGGACTGCGCATCCCGGCGATGGGCATGGCAATATTCGGGCGACCAGGAGAGGGCCAGCGTATAGCCGCCGATCGGCAGCAGCCGCTTGGGCTCGCGCGCCGACGGGCCCTCGGGGTGCGGTCGCGGCAGCACTGCCGGGACGGTGCACGCCGGGCCCTCGGCGAGGGCGGCGGCGGGCATCAGGGAGATCAGCAGGGCGACAAGTTTCCGGATCATGTCTCGCTCACGCAGCGGGGCCGGCGCGACGCAGCCAGGCGCGCGCGGGCGGGGTGGAAAGGAAGGCCAGTGCCGCTATCTGCAGCAGAGTCTGCGCCGCGCCCAGCCAACCGCGCGAGCCAGCCGCGACCGACGCGGGCAGGCTCGGCAGCGAGAAGGCCATGCCGGCGAGGGTGACGGCGACCAGGATCCACGTCGCGATCCGGCTGCGCCGCCGCGAGACGAGCAGCACCAGCGTCGCGACCAGACCGAGCAACAGCGCGGAGACGATCGCAAGCTGCGCCGCCGCCACCATCCGCCGGAGTTCCGGCCAGAACGCGACTATGCTGGCGAGCCCGAGTACGACGTCGAGCAGATAGACCCGTTCGAAATAGACGATCGACTGCGGTCGCATGCGGCTTCCCCCAAGCGGCAGCATAGTCGATCGGGACGACTTGGAAACCGGCTCCGTCACCGCGGCGGTTCAGGCCGGGACAGGAGCGAAGTCGAGGCCGATGTCGACCGCCGGGGCCGACTGGGTGAGGCGACCCACCGAGACGTAGGTGACGCCGCTCCGGGCGATGTCCGCGATCGTGTCGAGCCGCACCCCGCCGGACGCCTCGGTCGGCACGCGGCCGGCGACCAGCGTCACCGCGCCGCGCAGCGTCGGCGGGTCCATG
>CAXTTP010000430.1:0-2039 GCA_964247195.1 uncultured Sphingomonadaceae bacterium | reverse complement strand
GCCGAGGCGGCGGTGGCGTTGCCCGCGGTCGGCGCGGACGACGATGCGACGATCCTGTTCACCTCCGGCTCGACCGGGCGGTCGAAGGGGGCGGTGTCGACGCATCGCGCGGTGGTGCAGGGGGTCTTCAACTACCTGATCCAGGCGCTGGTGATGCTGGGGCTGGCGACGGAGGACGGCAACGCGCCGACGCTCCAACCCGCGACCCTGCTCAACGTGCCGTTGTTCCACGTCACCGCCGAAGTGCCGGTCTTCCTCCAGAGCTTCGCGATGGGGCGCAAGCTGGTGCTGATGGCCAAATGGGACGCGGAGGAGGCGATGCGGCTGATCGAGCGCGAGCAGGTCACCTATTTCGTCGGCGTCCCGCTGATGAGCTTCGAGATCCTCACCCATCCGCGCCGCGGCGACTATGACCTGTCGACCGTCACCGACTTCGCCGCCGGCGGCGCGCCGCGCCCGGCCGAGCACGTCAAGCGGATCGAGGCCGAGATGGGCGGCGCGGATGGCAAGGGAGGGGCGCCGCTGATCGGCTACGGGCTGACCGAGACCAACGGCATCGGCACCGGCAATTGGCGCTCCAACTACCTCGCCAAGCCGACGTCGGCGGGCCGGCCGTCGCCGCCGCTGGTCGACATGGCGATCCTGGACGGCGCCGGGCGGCCGGTGGCGCAGGGCGAGCGCGGCGAGGTCGGCATTCGCTCGATCTGCAACTTCCGCGACTATTGGGGCAATCCCGCCGCGACCGCGGCGGCCTTTTCCCCCGGCGGCTATTTCCTGACCGGCGACATCGGTTACCTCGACGCCGACGGCTATCTCTTCATCGTCGACCGCAAGAAGGACATCATCATCCGCGGCGGCGAGAACATCAGCTGCCAGGAGGTCGAGTCCGCGCTCTACGAGCATCCGGCGGTCGCGGAAGCGGCGGTGTTCGGGCTTCCCGACGAGCGGCTGGGCGAGATGCCGGGAGCGGTGGTCCACCCCGCCGATGGCGCGGCGGTGGATGAGGACGCGCTCCAGGCATTCCTCAAGCAGCATATCGCCGCGTTCAAGGTGCCCGCGCGCATCTGGGTCTCGCCCGTGGCGCTGCCGCGGCTGGGAACGGAGAAGATCGACAAGGTGACGCTTCGTACTCGATATCGCGCGATCGCGGCGCGCGAGGCGGCGGAGCGCGGCTAGCGGCCAGCGGGCTGCCGGATCATCCGATAACCGCGACGATCGCGGGTAGGGCGCCGCGATAATTTGTGTTAACGCTGCCGGGCGCGGGGCTTACCGCTTCCGGAGAATATTTATGGCCAATCTCAATGACGTCACGTCCGTGATCGCTTCCGCGCTGGCCGAGGTGAGCATGAGCGGCAAGCTCGACGTGCAGATGGATGGCGAGGAGCAGGTCGTCGTGATCGGCGACAAGGGCGAGGACGTCGTCGTGACCGTCCTCGTCGCGCCGGCGGCCTAGTCCATCCGGCGTTGGGCATTCTCCCGGAGGACCGGGACGAGGTCGCCGGCCGGCACGCCGGCGCTGGTGCTGGCGGGATGCCGCCGATAGAGCCGCGCGGATGCCGTCCGCCTCCGCCCTCGATCGCCGCCAGCTCCTGATCGGCGGTGGCGCGGGCGTCGGGCTTCTCGTCGCCTGGGCATTGTGGCCGCGGCGCTACCCTTCCACGCTCGTCGCCAACCCCGGCGAGGCCGTGTTCGGCGCCTGGCTGAAGATCGGCGACGACGGCCGCGTCACCGTGGCGGTGCCGCAGGCCGAGCACGGCCAGGGCGTCTACACCGCGCTGCCGCAGATCGTCGCGGACGCGCTCGGCGCCGACTGGCGGACGGTCGGCGTCGAGGCGGCGCCGATCAACCCCGGTTATGCCAACCCGCTCGCCGCCACCGAGCTGTGGGAAGGGATGGCGGACCCGTTCGGCCGGCGCGCCGCGCTGACGCTGACCGCGGCCTCCACCTCGGTCCGGACCTGGGAGGAGGCGTGCACCCGCGCGGGCGCGGCGGCGCGGGTGCTGTTGCAACGGGCGGCGGCGCGGCGCTGGGGGGTGGCG
>CAXTTP010000429.1:0-2053 GCA_964247195.1 uncultured Sphingomonadaceae bacterium | reverse complement strand
AGTCCGGCGTGCGCGCCACCGCGACGACGGCATCGTAGAGCGGGCGCAGCGCGGTGCGCCCGGCATCGTCGCGGAACAGGCGGCGGAAGATCGACAAGAGCGGCACCCTTCGTTCGGCTTGGCGGTCTGCCACGGTGTTCGGCGCGGCCGCGCTTGCGCGGATGCGCCACCCTCGCATATTGAGGCGCGCCGCCCGCCCCGCAAGTCTTACGGCGGCGCGTCCGAGGAGAGTAGCATGTCCCGACCTTCGCCCCGCGTCCTCGCCATGCTGGCGATTGCCGCGGCGCTCGCCTCGTCGGGCTGCACGCGGCTGCGCGACCACAAGGGCTATGTCGTCGATTCGACCCTGATCGGCACGGTTCAGCCCGGGATCGACAACCAGGATTCGGTGGCCAAGACGCTCGGCCGCCCCTCCTTCGTCGGCCAGTTCGACGACCGGACCTGGTATTATGTTTCGCGCGACACCCGCTCGCTGGCCTTCGCCAGTCCGAAGCCGGTGTCGGAGATGGTGCTCGCGGTGCACTTCGACGCGCAGGGCAACGTCGTCTCCGCGCAGCGTACCGGCCTGGAGAAGGTCGTCTCGATCTCGCCCAATGGCGACAAGACGCCGACGCTCGGCCGCCATCGCGGCTTCTTCACGGAACTGTTCGGCAATATCGGCCGGGTCGGTTCGGTCGGCCAGGGCGGCACGACCGCCGACAATCCCGACAGCCACTAGGCGGCGGGCTGTGGCGGTGCGCTAGCGCGCTATCCCCGCCGCCGCCAGGACCGCCAGCGTCACCAGCTCGGATGCGGTCGCGCCCATCGCCGCGATCTGCACCGGCTGCTCCAGCCCGACCAGCATCGGCCCGATCACCGTGTCGCCGCCCAGCTCACGCAGCAGCTTGGCCGAGAGGTTGGCCGACTGCAGGCCCGGCATCACCAGCACGTTGGCGGGACCGGAGATGCGCATGAACGGGTAGTTCTTCTGCAGCGCCGGGTTGAGGGCGACATCCGGCGCCATCTCGCCCTCATATTCGAAGTCAACGCCGCGCGCGTCGAGCACCGCGACCGCCCCGCGGATCGTCTCCAGCCAGTTGCCGCGCGGATTGCCGAACGTCGAATAGGAGAGGAACGCGACGCGCGGCTGGTGGCCCATCCGCTTGGCCACCGCCGCCGTCTGCTCGGCGATGTCGGCGAGCTCGGTGGAGCTCGGCCGCTCGTTGACGGTGGTGTCGGCCATGAACACGGTATGGCTCTGGCCGACGAGGACGTGGATGCCGAACGGCTTGCGACCGTCGACGGGATCGATGACGTGGCGGACCTGGCGCAGCGTCTGCGCATAGGTGCGGGTCAGGCCGGTGATCATCACGTCCGCCTCGCCGAGCGCGAGCATCAGCGCGCCGAAGATGTTGCGGTCCTGATTGACGAGCAACTCGACGTCGCGCCGCAGATAGCCGCGCCGCTGCAGCCGCAGGTACAGATGGTCGACCATCCTGCCGACGAGCGGCGAGATGCGGCTGTTGTGGAGCTCGAAGCTGTCCGGATCGTCAACGCCCAGCGCGCGCAGCTTGTCAGGCACCTCGTCGCGGCCGACCAGCACCGGCGTGCCGTAGCCGCCGTTCTTGAACGCGATCGCCGCGCGCAGCACGACCTCCTCCTCCGCCTCGGCGAAGACGACGCGCTTCGGGTGGGAGCGCGCGCCCTCATACGCCAGCGTGAGGATCGAGGTGGTCGGGTTGAGCCGCGCCTTCAGCTGGTCGCGATAGACGGCCATGTCCGCGATCGGCCGCCGCGCGACCCCCGAGTCCATCGCTGCCTGCGCGACCGCGGCGGGCACCACCTCCATCAGCCGCGGGTCGAACGGAGCCGGGATGATATATTCGGTGCCGAAGCTGTGGAGGCGGCCGCCATAGGCGAGCGCAACCTCCTCGGGCACCTGTTGCCGGGCCAACTCGGCGAGCGCCCGGGCGGCCGCGATCTTCATCTCTTCGTTGATCGTCGTCGCCCGCACGTCGAGCGCGCCGCGGAAGATGAACGGGAAGCCGAGCACGTTGTTGACCTGGTTCGGATA
>CAXTTP010000428.1:0-2054 GCA_964247195.1 uncultured Sphingomonadaceae bacterium | reverse complement strand
TCGCCGCGATCTTCGGGCTGGTCGGCGCGGTCAACCTGCCGATCATCCATTATTCGGTGCTGTGGTGGCGCACGCTCCACCAGGGCCAGAGCATCACGCTCACCGGCTCGACGATCGACGGATCGATCCTGTGGCCGCTCCCGATCGCGGCACTTGGCTTCACCCTGCTGTTCGCCGCGATCGTGCTGATGCGGATGCGGGCGATGCTGGCGCAGGCGCGCGTCGAGGCACGGCTCAAGCGGATGGCGGACGCATGAACCACTGGCCGTTCATCCTGGCCGCTTATGGGCTGGCGATCGGCGGCACGCTGGTCCTGACGCTGGCGAGCTTCACCGCGATGCGCCGTGCCGAGGCCCGCGCCGACGCGATCCGGCGGCCCCGGTGAAGGCCAAGCATCAGCGGCTGTCGCTGGCGCTGCTGGCGGTGGTGGCGATCGCGGCCGCGGCGCTGCTCGCGATGTCCGCGCTCCGCAGCCAGGCCTCCTATTTCTATACGCCGACCGATGCCGCGCGCGACGGCGTCGAGCCGGGCCGCGCCGTCCGCCTGGGCGGCATGGTGCAGGGCGGCTCGATCGTCCGCGAGGCCGACGGCGTCACCATCCGCTTCCTCGTCACGGACGGCGCCCAGACCGTGCCGGTCCGTTTCACCGGCATCGTACCGGACCTGTTCAAGGAGAATAGCGGGGTGGTCGCGGAGGGCGCGTTCCTGCCCGGTGGCGCGGGTTTTCTCGCCACCAACATCCTCGCCAAGCATGACGAGCGCTACATGCCGCCGCAGATCGCCGGCGACATGCACAAGTCCAGGAGCCTCCGGCCGGACCGCGACCAGAACAAGGGCGCGCAATGATCGCGGAAGCCGGTCTCGCCGCGCTGTGGCTCGCGGCGGCGCTCGCCGCGCTGCAGCTCGTCCTCGCCGCGCTCGGCCTGCGTGCCGGGCAGGAGGCGATCCTGCCGTCGGTGCGGCCGGTCGCGGTGGTGCAGGCGCTGCTCACCGCTTTCGCCTTCGCGTCGCTGATCCTGCTGTTCCTGAACGTCGACCTGTCGGTGGCGCTGGTCGCCGCCAACGATCATTCCCAGAAGCCGTGGCTCTACAAGTTCGCCGGGACGTGGGGGAACCACGAAGGCTCGATGCTGATGTGGGTGACGATCCTCAGCGTCGCAGGCGGCACGGTGGCGCTGTTCGAGCGGCGCCTGCCCGAACGCACGCTCATCGCGACGCTGGGTGCGCAGGCGGCGATCGGGCTCGGCTTCTACGCCTTCCTGCTGTTCGCCTCGAACCCGTTCGCCAGGCTCGATCCGGCGCCGGCGGAGGGGCAGGGGCTCAACCCGCTGCTCCAGGATCCCGGCCTCGCCTTCCATCCGCCGACGCTCTACATCGGCTATGTCGGGCTCTCGGTCGCCTTCTCGTTCGCGGTCGGCGCGCTCGTCACGCGCGACGTCGGCGCGGCATTCGCGCGCGCGATGCGGCCGTGGGTGCTGGGCGCCTGGATCTTCCTGACGCTGGGGATCACCGCCGGCAGCTATTGGGCCTACTATGAGCTCGGCTGGGGCGGCTGGTGGTTCTGGGACCCGGTGGAGAACGCCTCGCTGATGCCGTGGCTGGCGGCGACCGCCCTGCTCCATTCGGTGACCGTGCTGGCGACCCGTGACGGCCTGCGCGCGTGGACGGTGATGCTGGCGGTGGTCGCCTTTTCGATGAGCATGGTCGGCACCTTCCTCGTCCGCTCCGGCATCCTCACCAGCGTCCACGCGTTCGCGGTTGATCCGCGGCGCGGTTCGTTCATCCTGGCGCTGCTCGCTATCTATATCGGCGGTGCGCTGCTGCTGTTCGGCCTGCGGGTCGGCACGGTGAAGGAGGGCTCGCAGTTCAACGCGGTCAGCCGGGAAGGCGCGCTGGTCGTCAACAACCTGCTGCTCTCCGCGGTGCTCGGCATCGTCCTGGTCGGCACGCTTTATCCGATGGGAGTGGAAGCGGTCACGGGCGAGAAGCTTTCGGTCGGCCCGCCTTATTTCAACGCCGCGGCGGGGCCGCTTGCGCTCATCCTCGTAGCCATC
>CAXTTP010000427.1:0-2057 GCA_964247195.1 uncultured Sphingomonadaceae bacterium | reverse complement strand
ATCTACGGCCGCGCGCCCGACGCAACGCCGCCGCTGCCCCGGCCGGTCGCCGCATGATCGCGGGTCTCGAGCTGCGCGAGGGCGGTGCCGCCGACGTCGGCGAGGTGATGCAGGTGATGGACGACGCCTTCCATCCCGCCTTCGGCGAGGCATGGACCCGCGCCCAGTGCCTCGGCATCCTGGACCTGCCCCGCGTCTGGCTTACCCTGGCGCGGCACGACGATGAGCCCGCCGGCTTCGCGCTCTCCCGGATCATCGTCGACGAGGCGGAACTGTTGCTGCTGGGCGTGCGCCAGTCGTTCCGCCGGCGCGGCATCGGCCGGGCCCTGATCGAACGCGGCCTGGCCGTTGCCGCCACGGCCGGCGCGAGGCGTCTCCACCTCGAAGTACGCGACGGCAACGACGCGCTCGGCCTGTACATGGGCAGCGGCTTTTGCGAAGTTGGTCGGCGGCGGGGCTACTATCGGGGCCGTGACGGGCAGTTGTTCGATGCGCTGAGCCTCGCTCTTGTACTTGACCGGCGGTCTACCTGATCAGGCTTGTATTCAAAGCCGAAATCCCCAATTAGGTCAGTGCTCCTTACCGGAGTTCCCCCCAAGACCGATAAAGGGTCGCATCCTGATGTCCGAAGCCACCGCCCCCGCGGAAGCCTTGATCACGCTTACCGCAGATATCGTTTCCGCCCACGTCAGCAACAACAGCGTCGCCGTCGGCGACCTCGCCACGCTCATCCAGAATGTGCACGGCGCGCTCAGCCTGCTCGGCGACAGCGAGCCGGAGCCGGACCAGCGGCGCGAGCCGGCCGTGCCGGTGCGGGCGTCGGTGAAGCCCGACTATCTCGTCTGCCTGGAGGACGGCAAGAAGCTGAAGATGCTGAAGCGCCATCTGCTGACCCGCTACGGCATGACGCCGGAGCAGTATCGCACGAAGTGGGGCCTGCCGGCCGACTACCCGATGGTCGCGCCCAACTATGCCGAGCAGCGCCGCTCGCTCGCGCTCAAGATCGGGCTCGGCACGCGCAGCCGCGCGCGCTGAGCCGGACGATCGCCGGCACGGGCAAAAAGCCCGGCCGGCGGCTTCCTTACCGGTGGAAAAGCCGGTACCCCTCGGCCGGACAGCATCGCTGGGCAAGCCGCAGGACGAGATGAACCGCAAGATCGACGTCGAGGCGCTTTGCGCGGAAAAGGGGCTGCGCATCACCGAGCAGCGCCGAGTGATCGCGCGCGTTCTCTCCGAGGCGGAGGATCATCCCGATGTCGAGGCGCTGCACGCCCGCGCCGCAGCGATCGATCCCGGCATCTCGATCGCGACCGTTTACCGCACGGTGCGCCTGTTCGAGGAAGCCGGTATCCTCGAGCGGCATGATTTCGGCGACGGCCGCGCTCGTTACGAGGCCGCGGCCGAGGCCCATCACGACCACCTGATCGACGTCGAGAGCGGCCGGGTGATCGAGTTCGTCGATGCCGAACTCGAATCGCTCCAGCGCCAAATCGCCGAGAAGCTGGGCTTCCGGCTCGTCGATCACCGCATGGAACTCTATGGCGTCTCGCTCGCGCGCAAGCATTGAAGGGCGACCGCTGAACTTCGGCGAAGCACGGGCGACGACGGAGCGATGATCCGTCTCGCGCCCCGTATCCTGCTCGCCTTCCTCGCTTTGCTGTGGTGCCTCGCCGGCTATTATCTCGCGCGGCCGTTCGGCCGGAGCGACCGCTGGGTGCAGCGCTTCCTCGGTCTCGCCGCCGCCAGCTTCGGCGCGCGGGTGCGGATCGTGGGCGCCCCGCTCGCCCGCGATGTCCTGTTTGTCGCCAATCATCTCTCCTGGATCGACATCCTCGCGCTCGGCGGGGCGACCGGGGCGGCGTTCGTCTCCAAGGACGGGGTGCGGCGCTGGCCGGTGGTCGGCTGGCTCGCGACGATCGGCGGCACGATCTACATCGACCGGGCGAGCCGGGCCGCCGCACGCGGCCAGGCCGACGCCCTCCGGACCGCGCTGGCGAGCGGCCGCCCGGCGGCGTTCTTTCCAGAGGGCACGACCGGCGACGGGGTCGTCCTAGGGC
>CAXTTP010000426.1:0-2064 GCA_964247195.1 uncultured Sphingomonadaceae bacterium | reverse complement strand
CCGTCGATCACCTGCTCGTTGGCGAGCACGGTCATGTCGACCGGGTCCCAGTTGACCGCGCTCTCCTTGCGGTAGACCAGCCCCGCGGCGTAGAGGTCGAGGAACAGGGCCTGTTCATGGCCGTAATAATCGGGCTCGCAGGTCGCGAGCTCGCGGCTCCAGTCGAGCGCGAAGCCGAGCCGCTTCAGCTGGTCCCGCATCGCCACGATATTGGCGCGCGTCCAGTCGCCGGGATGCACGCCCTTCTCCATCGCGGCATTCTCGGCCGGCATGCCGAAGGCGTCCCAGCCCATCGGGTGGAGCACCTCATGGCCGGTCATCCGCCGATAGCGGGCGAGCACGTCGCCCATCGTATAGTTGCGGACATGGCCCATGTGGATGCGCCCCGACGGATAGGGGAACATCTCCAGCACGTAGCTCTTGGGCTTGGCCGAAGCGTCGTCGGCGCGGAAGCTGCCGCGCTCCTCCCAGACGCGCTGCCAGCGCGCATCCACGGAAGCGGGTTGGAAGCGCGACGCCATCGCCGTCCGATCAGCCGGCGATGGCGTTGCGCCTGAGGTCGCGCGCCCTCGAGAGGATGATCTCCTCGAGCTTCTGCACCGTCGCCGCCTGCACCGGCGCATCCGTCCACTGGCCGTTCTGGAGCAGCTGGCGCGAGGCGGCGACGCGCAGCGCGTCGGCACGCAGATCCTGGTCGAGGATCGCCACCGTCACCTTCATCCGCTCGCTCGGCACCGCGGGGTTCGCGTACCAATCGGTCACGATGACGCCGCCGTTCGAATCCACCTGCGCCATCGGCATGAACGACAGCGTATCCAGCGACGCGCGCCACAGATAGCTGTTCACGCCGATGGTAGTGACGCGGGATGCGGCGAGGTCAGCGGTCTTGTTCGGCCGATTGCCCTTGTGGGCACAGCCGGCAAGCGAGGCGGCGATCGCGATCATGGCCGCGCAGCGAAACGGGCGAAGCATATAGCCTTCCTCGGGATATAGGACGTGCCCGCTTCGTTATAGCCGCGTCGCCTTGCCCGCAAGCGGGCACGGCAGTGCCGTCGCTGCGGCCCGGTTGTGGACAAGCTGCAACAGGACGGGGGATTCGGCCCGGCCGCGATGGTGGAGTGGCATCCAGTGCGGTCACCATGCTAGGGGCCGCCGAGGAGGCGTCAGGTAATGCGCGTGAGTCGAGCCATATCAGTGCTGACGGGGGCGGTCGTGACCGTCGGCCTCGTCGCGCCGGTATTCGCCACGACGTCGCCTTATGCCAGGAAGCGGGGATCGGCGTCGGTTTCGCTCGGCGCTTCCGGGAACCTCGGGTCGTTCACGCCAGCCGCGGCCGATCCGCGCATGGCCGCGGCATTCGCGCGGATCGGCGCCGCCGGCGGCGGCGGTTTCCACTTCACGCCATCGTCCACTTCGGGCAGCCGCCGCGCGGTGACGGTCGCGGTGCGCGCGCGCGCAGCGACCAAGGCGGAGGCGGAGCGCTCGGAGTTGGTATCCTCCACGGAGATCGCACCTGCCGCCTACAATCTCGGCGTATCGGTCGGCTGGAAGCGCTTCGCGATCTCCGGCGATATCGCCCGGGTCGATCCCAGCCTGCTGCCCGGCGGCCGCGAGGCGGTCGACTTCGGCGTCGCCTATCTTGGCCGGCAGTGGAGCACGAAGCTGCAGGTCGCCGCCGATCGCAGCTTGGGCGAGCAGCCGCGCCTGATCGGCAACGACCAGGCCTATTCGGTCGATCTCGGCGGGTCCTATGCGCTGACCCACAATCTCGATGTCACCGGCGGCGTGCGCTATCGCGTGCAGTTCGACCGGGTCCAGCTCGCCGACGACCGCCGCGATTCGCAGGCGGTCTATGTGGGTACCGCCTTTAAGTTCTAGTCGCCGCTGAGCGCGTCGATCGCCGCCCAGCCATAGCTGCCGAGCGCGCGCAATCGCCTCGCCCCCCTCGCATCCATCCCGCCCAGCGCGACTACCTTGCCGCCGCTCCGCGCGAGCAGGCCGAAGCGTAGAGGCCCGAGCAGATGCGCGCCGGGATGCGACCGCGTGGCGAAGACCGGCGAGAGA
>CAXTTP010000425.1:0-2076 GCA_964247195.1 uncultured Sphingomonadaceae bacterium | reverse complement strand
CAGGAGATGCAGGGCGAGAAGATCGACATCATCCCCTGGTCGCCCGATCTCGCCACCTTCGTCGTCAACGCGCTCCAGCCGGCGCATGTCGCGCGCGTCGTCATCGACGAGGAGGAGAGCCGGATCGAAGTGGTGGTGCCCGACGACCAGCTCAGCCTGGCGATCGGCCGGCGCGGCCAGAACGTGCGGTTGGCGAGCCAGCTCACCGGCTCGGCGATCGACATCCTGACCGAGGCGGATGCCAGCGAGAAGCGCCAGCGCGAGTTCATCGAACGCTCCGAGATGTTCCAGAACGAGCTCGACGTCGACGAGACGCTCGCCCAGCTGCTGGTCGCCGAGGGCTTCGGTGCGCTCGAGGAGGTCGCCTATGTCGACGTGACCGAGCTTTCCTCGATCGAGGGATTCGACGACGATCTCGCCGCCGAGCTGCAGAACCGCGCCGCCGAGGCGCTCGACCGGCGCGAGGCCGCCAACCGCGAGCTTCGTCAGTCGCTGGGCGTCGAGGATGCGCTGGCCGAGCTGCCCTATCTCACCGAGGCGATGCTGGTGACGCTGGGCAAGGCGGGTATCAAGACGCTCGACGACCTCGCCGATCTCGCCACCGACGAGCTCATCCAGAAGAAGCGGATCGAGCCGCGCCGCCGCACTCCCAATCCGGAAGCGGAAAAGGGCGGCGTGCTCGCCGACTTCAGCCTGTCCGAAGAGCAGGGCAACGAGATCATCATGGCCGCGCGCGCGCATTGGTTCGCGGACGAGACGCAGGAGGACGCTCCTGCGGATGGCGGACAATGATGCCCTTGGCGTACTGACGGCGGCCGACCTCTCCGGGGAACCGGAGGGGACGGGAGCGGAGCGCACCTGCATCCTGTCGGGGGTGAAGGGCACGCGCGACGCGCTAATCCGCCTCGCCCTCGGCCCCGATGGCATGGTCGCGCCGGACGTGCGCGCCAAGGCGGGGGGCCGCGGTGCGTGGATCGCGGTCGACCGCGAGGCGCTGGAGAAGGCGCTCGCAAAGGGTCGGCTGAAGGGCGCGTTGGCGCGCGCGTTCAGAACCTCGGCGTTCCAAATTCCCGCCGACCTGCCGCAGCGGATCGCGACGGCGCTGGAACGCGGCGCGCTCGACCGAATCGGGCTGGAGGCGCGTGCCGGCGCGCTCGTCACCGGCACCGAGCGGATCGTCGAGCAGGCGCGCAAGGGCGCGGTCCACCTGCTGCTGCACGCCGAGGATGCCGGCGAGGACGGGTCGCGCAAGCTCGATCAGGCGTGGCGGGTCGGCGGCGGCGAGGCGCGGGGGCTGGTCATCCCGGCGACGCGCGCCATATTGTCAATGGCGCTGGGCCGCGAGAACGTGGTACATATCGCGCTGATCGCCCCCGCGGCTGCCGCGCGTGTCTCCCACGCGCTGGGCCGGTGGCGCAGCTTTATAGGACGTGAAGAGGCGGCCGTGCCTTGCGAACTGTCATCGCGAGGCTCATCCGCGCTCGATAAGCGAAGTGAAGGGTCCGGGTTACCAGATGAGTGATAGCGAAAAGCCGAAGCTGGGCATGCGGGCGCCGCTGGGCCTGAAGCGGACGGTCGAGACGGGCAAGGTGAAGCAGAGCTTCAGCCATGGCCGGTCGAACACCGTGGTCGTCGAGGTCAAGCGCCGCCGTATCCTCGGTCCCGGCGGCCCGACCGAGACGGTCGTCCAGGAAGCCCCGCCCGAGCCGGTCGAGACCGTCGCCGTCGCACCGGCACCGGCGCCAGCCCCGGTTGCGCCACCGGCGCCGCAGCGCCCGCGCCCTGGCGGCACCAACGATCTCATGTCCCGCCAGGAGATGCAGGCGAAGCTGCTCCGCGAGGCCGAGGAAGCGCGCATGACCGCGCTCGAGGAAGCGCGCCGCCGCGACGAGCGGGCGAGGCAGGATGCCTCCGACGAGGAGCGTCGCCGCGCCGAGGAGCGCAGCCGCGCCGAGCAGGAACCGGCCGAGCTCTCTCCCGCCGAGGCGCCGGCTGCCGCCGAGGAGACCGCGGCGCCGCCGTCGGCACCTGTCGCCGCTCCTGCCGACGCAGCCGCCGCTCCCGCCACTCCCGAGG
>CAXTTP010000424.1:0-2076 GCA_964247195.1 uncultured Sphingomonadaceae bacterium | reverse complement strand
TGGTGGCCGTCGATCTCGACGGTTTCGTTCTCGAACGTTCGCTTTTCGTGGCGCAAGGGCTTGATCCTTCGGTGGTTGCTCGCACGAACACCGTAGCCGGAAGGGGAGGGGCTGCAAGCCTCTCCCCGGAAGGGCGGGCCTGATGTCTCACCAGCGCGGCGAGCAGCGGCCGATGGCCAAGCTGACCGGGGAGAAGGTGCGCGAGATTCGGCGCCTACCGCACGACGTGCGTCTGCTGCAGCCACAAGCCTAACAAGATGCACGCATTGGCGCCGGTTCGGCGTCAGCCGCGTCGCGATCCACGACGTCGTTACCGGCCACAGCTGGGCACATGTCGTGACGAGCTCGCCGCGTGATGGCGCGCGACCTCTCCCCCGTCCGCGCCGTCGATTTTCCCTGCGCGGCACCTGCACGGCGGCGACCTTCGGGTCGCTCCAATCGCCGCCGTGCTTTTTCTCAGCAGCAATGCAGGTCAGCGACAGACCTGCTGATGCAGCGCAGCGTGCAGCACACCACCCGCGCCGCCTCGGATCCAGCAGGCGCGGCGACACGGCGGGGTGCGGGTCGCACCGGGCGCTCAGTCGTGTCTGGCTACTATCGCGGGGCGCTCGGCCCCTCGGCTCCGCGGCGGCACTCCCTTCCGATTGGGGCCGCCGCACGTTTCTTTCTGGCGCTTCGTCATTCCGACAAGCCAGCCAAAAGGCTCCACGCAATCCTGGCTGACCTTTCGCTACCCGCGCAGGATTCCGTACAGGCTCAACCTGAGCTGTTCCGCCGCGCCGCCATCGAAAGTTTGACGATCCGGGTGCTCTCGAAGCGCGATGTCCACCTGCGCCCGTCGAAGCTGCGCACTTGGGCGAGCGGAGCGACCGCCACGCCCGCCTGGCCTATCGGCGCGCTTGGCGAGGCTGGCGCGCCCGATGACTTGCTATCGCTAGTGCCGGACCCGTTCCGGCGGTGCGTGGTGAGCCAGGATGATGGCGAAGGCGACTTTGATCACGCGGCTGAGACGGCCACGAGTTCGTCACTGAGGTTGTGCGCGCTCGCCACCCGCGATCACCGGGCGGCATGGCGATCGTCCCTCAGGGATTGGCGGTGATCCAGCCGAGGATGGAGCGCGCAGTCGCAGCGATGCGGCGGGCGCGCGCCGCATGACAATTTGAGGACCTGAGCAGCCGGCACGGCCGGCAGGAGCATGACCATAGATGGCGTAACTGACGCTGGCGCCCTCGCGTCAGCGAGTGAAGAACTGCGTCCGGCCCGACACCTACCGCGCCTTCCTCGAGGCGAAGGTGCCGGTCGCCGAGGCGGCGGGCATTCCGTGCTCGGCTGACGACATCAATCCAATGCTGTTGCCGCACCCGGCGGCGATCGTACAGTGGGCAGTGCAGGGCGGCCGGCGCGGCCTGTTCGAGGCGTTCGGTCTCGGCAAGACGATGCAGCAGCTCGAGATCGTCAGCATCATCACCATGATGGTGGGCGGCCTCGGCCTGATCACGGCGGCGCTTGGCATGCGGCGCGAGCTCATCCGCGATGCCGCGAAGGCGGCGGTGAGATCGGTCTTGGTCCGAAAACAGCTTGTCGTCATCGACGCCGTAAGCGGGCGGTACCCGCGCGATCGGATAGCATTGCCGGACATAATCCTTGCCTGCCGCATCGAGGAAGGTGTCGGTCATCGGTCCTCGCGGTGATACCGCGTTGAAGAACAGATTGAAGGCATGGCCGCCGGCGCCGCACTCAATCTTGGCGGTCGGCTCGAGCGTGTTGTCGTCGATCACCTCGGCCATCGCCCGTTCGATCAGGTCGGTCGTGCCGGCGACGAGCACGAGCAGATTGGGCACCCCGCCGACCGGCTGATAGGCATTGCGGACCTTGTCGCAGATGTGGACCGTGCCCGTCGTCGCGATCAGGCCGACGAACAGGCCGATCCCGATCAGCATCTGGAAGCCGAAGCCGACGAGCCCCAGCCCCGACCCACGCACGTTCGCCAGCACCGCACCGAGCGAGATGCCGACGGTAAGGGCAATTATCTGGCCGCCGCGCCCGGCTATTATACGGTGGTGGGCGTGGGGGACG
>CAXTTP010000423.1:0-2088 GCA_964247195.1 uncultured Sphingomonadaceae bacterium | reverse complement strand
GTCTCGACGAACTCGATCTGGAGGCCATCGGGGGTGATCGAGACCTTCACGTCCCGCCGCGCACCGCTCGCACTGCCGGTATCGACTCGGCCGCTCGATGTCGGCACGAACAGTTCCGGGCCGCGCTCACCGACGACATAGGCCCGGCCCGGCGCGACCGGCCCGCCGGTGGCGCGGCCCGGCAGGCCGAGCGCGGCAGTCAGCAGCTTGGTGCCGGTCGCGAGCAGGCCGCCGCCGCTCCCACCGCCGAACAGCGAACCGATGCCGCTGCTGACCGCCGCCGTTGCGATCTCGCCAAGCGCCGACAACGCCACCCGGCGGAGATCGTCGAAGCCGAACTTGCCGCTCCGGATCGCGCTGGCGAGCGCGTTGTCGATCGTCCGGCCGGCGCGTTCGGCGCCCGTGCCGAGCGGACCTTCAAGCTGGCTGCGCATCTGCGCGACGTCTGCGGCGAACGCGCCGGTGTCGGCACGTACCCGCACCACCAGCCGATCGATCTCCTCATCCATCGGGAAACATCTCCTGTAAGCGCTTCAGATCGGGCGGACCGGCGGTCGCATCCGCGTCGCCGGCGAGCGCAAGCATCACCGTGCCGAGTTCCGCTGGCGTGGCCCGCCAGAACTCGTCCGGCCGCCAGCCGGCGAGCACCGCGGCGGTGCCCGCCAGCCGTGCCGCTGCGTCGGCGAAACGCGTGCTCATCGCCCCTGCAGGATCTGGCCGATCAGCGTCCGCAATGCCGGCGTCGCCTGGGCCAGCCCTCCGGTGGCAACCGCTTCTGCAAACGATTCCCGGGACATCGGCGTCGAGTCTTGGGCACAATGCCAGAAGAGCGCGACGAGCTCGGAAAGCTTGAGGGCGCCCGCGGCAGCGCGCTCCACGAGTGCGAACAGCGGCCCCAGTTCCTCCTCAGCCGCGACCAGCGCCTCGAAGCTCGGCCGCAACGTCACCGTCGTGCCGCCCAGCTGGATCGCGGCCTCGCCACGCACCGGGTTCACAGGCTCGCGACCGTGCCGGAGCTCTCTAGCGCGAGCGCGTAGCTGCGCTCGCCGTTGAAGTCGCCGGCATAATCGAGCCGGGTCAACAGGAACCGGCCGCGCAGCTTCTCACCGCTTTCGAAGCTCAGCTCGTAATCGTCGAGAACGCCGGCCAGCGCATTGCCCTTCAACCGCGCTTCCGCAGCCGAGCCGGTGAAGATGCCGCTGCCGGCCACCGACACCGACCGCGCGCCGGCGCCGGACAGCAGCTCGCGCCAGCCTCCCGAATCCTTGGAGGTGATCACGACCGCCTCGCCGTTGATCGAGAGCTGGGTGGTACGAAGTCCGGCGACGGTCGCGTAAACGGGCGGTGCCGCGCCGTTGCCTACCTTGAGCAGGAAGGCGCTACCTTTTTCGGCTGCCATAATCTTCTCCTTTTCGGATCAATCCTCGAGCGTTCGCAGGCGATATTCGACGATCCCGGCCCAGGGACCCTCGGCGTCGCGCAGCACGCGCGAGCGCAGGAACAGAACGCTCGCGATCCGGTGGCCATCGAGTACCCGCGCGATGCCCTCGATCGCGTCCTCGACGGCGGCGGCCAGGCGCTGGACGCGGGCGGGCGTGTCGCCGTCGTCCCAAAGCGTGACCGCCAGGCGATGCTCGCGCCCGCGGCTCGTCTTGGTGCTCCAGTCGCCGGTCGCGCCGCCGCCGATCGCGACATAGGGATAGGGCGCGCGCGGCGGCGGACCGTCGACGATGCCGCTCACCTCGTCGGCCAGCGGCGCATGCCCGGCGAGCGCCGCGATCAGGGCGTCCTGCACTGCCTCGGCCGCCCCGCTCATTTCGATCCACTCCGCAGCCCTAGCGTCAAGCCCCGCAGTCGAGCGTCGAACGCGAGCCGCCGCACCAGCCCCGGTCCGTGAATCGCGACACCGTCGGCGATGCGTTCGACCCTGAGATCGCCGGGCAAATCCGCTGCGGCGGCTTCAGCCAGTGCGTCGATGCGCTCTGCCGCACGCGCCGTCGCGGCGCCGTGGACTTTGGACATGAGGTTTTGCATCAACGCTCTTCCTCGGTTGCGAGAACGAAGCGGTCCGGCGCCGCGGGATCGTCG
>CAXTTP010000422.1:0-2096 GCA_964247195.1 uncultured Sphingomonadaceae bacterium | reverse complement strand
TCCCTGAGCCCCCCTGATCGCCCACATCTCGAGATCGAGATTGGGAATGTCGCCGGCGATGTGCAGCGCGACCGCGCCGGACGTGCGCACCGCCTGCCATTGCTCGTGGCGCGTGTTGACGTTGAAATACACCGTCTGCGCCCGAAACGGAATCTGCCTCGGTTCGGAGGGCATCGGATAGATGTCGACGCCGGGCAGCTGCCGCATGACAAGGTCGCGGATATGCTCGACCGAGCCGAGCTTGGCCCGGCGCGGCAGGTTCGCGCGCAACGTCTCGGTATCCACCGCCGCGCGTGCCGCGAGGACGAACTGCGCGTCGGTGAACAGCGAGCGGTCGGCGATCTGGCCGACGCGAATGCCGTAGGCGCGCATCTCCAGCGGGATCGCCACCGCATTCTGCTCGAACACCACGTTCAGCGAGCGGCGCAGGTCGGCCATCACCGCGTCGAAGCAACTGCGCAGGTCGCGGTGGGAATAGAGCGGCATGAACGTCGGCCGGTTGCCCGCCGCGGTCATCGTCGACAGCTCGGCGGCAAGCTCGATGAGCCAGCCGTAAAGGTCCGCCGGGTGCACCGAAGGCAGAGCGGCGAGGTGCTTGACCATCGCCTCGGCGCGGTTGACCGCCATCAGGAACAGGAAGTCGGTGATGTCGGCGACGCCCTTGGCGCCGGGCGTGCCGAGCCGGCCGGCGATCGCCTCGCCGCGCTGGTGAAGCAGACCCTCCAGCTCGGAAAGGAAGCCGGCGAGCGTGCCGCTCGCGCCCGTGGCCAGCACGCTCGGAATGAAGCCCTCGTCGAGCACCACCGAATCGTCGGCGCGGCGCTCGACGATCCGGGCAAGCGGGATCGTGGTGTAGCCTTCCAGCCCCTCGCCCTGGTGGCGCAGCGACAATTGCAGGCGGCCGACGTTGAGCGGCACCCGCGACGCGCCGCCATAGACGGCGTCGGCAGCCTCGAACTCATGCGCCAGGAAGCGCGTCTCGGCGCGCGCGGAATCGTCGAGCGCGACGTCAGCGGTGCCGGCGCGCGCCATCGGCACGCAGAGATAGACGACGGTGTCGCGCAGGTCGCGGCCAACCTCCAGCGGCAGCGGGGCGGCGGTCTCGTCCGGGACACGGAATGGCGTGCCGTCGTCGAACACGCCGCTGCAGCGGGTCAGCGCGATCTTGCCGGTCTTGAGCAGCCCGTCGTCGATGCGAAGCTCGGCCAGGCCGTTGCCGTGGGCGCGCAGCGGCGTGACGCGGGCGTCCAGCTGGGCGCCCACGAAGCGTTCCAGCTGCTGGAAATGCTGCGGCCTGAGGAACATCCCCTCCGACCAGACCGGCTTGTTCTCCCAGGTCACCCCACCCCCACTTTCGCACCTATTCCTTGGCGCTCAGGAACTTCTCGTAACCCTCGCGGAAGGCCACGCTCATCACGCTGTTGACGTTCGCGGTCGCGTCCCGCCTCAGCGCCTCGAACACCGTTTGATACACCGTCCACGGGTTGACGCCACGGCTGAAAGGCAGGCCGCGCCGGGCCCCCGCCGCCTTCTCCATGACCCGCTCGATCTCCGCCGGCGACAGCCGCTCGAACACCGCGGTGAGCGCGTGCTGGACGCCGGCCAGCATCGCCAGCTGGTGCTTCTTGACGTCCTCGAAGGCGGAACGGACCGCATCGTCGGCAGCCATGAACCCGGGCATCGGATCGGCCAGGAGCAGCTTCGCGGTATCGATCGGCGGCAGGTGCTTCAGCGGGTTGTTGTGGCCGAAGCTGAGCTGGGTGCGCTCGACCCGGAACTCGTTCTTGAAGGCGGCCCGATCCTGGATCAGGTCGGACAGGCCGAGCACGACCTGGCGGTAGAGTACGCCCAGCCGGCGCATCGCATCCGGCGAGGTGCGCAGCTCGCCCGGCTCGATCCCGGCACCCTCGCAGAAGGCGGCCCAGGAGGCGGCATCCGGCTCGGTCGCGGCGGCAGCGGCCGGCGCGGCGGGTGGTACGGGCGGTTCGGCCGGCGCCTCCGCCGGGGTCGGGCGCGGCTCGAACTGGGTGCGTTGCACCGGTGCCGCGGGCTCCACCGGCGCGAGCAGGGAGTCGATGCGCCGCTTGGTCGCTTCC
>CAXTTP010000421.1:0-2113 GCA_964247195.1 uncultured Sphingomonadaceae bacterium | reverse complement strand
ATGCTCTACATCGTCAACGAGGATGCGCCGGGCTTCATCGGCCGGCTCGGCACGACGCTGGGCGAGGCCAGCGTCAATATCGGTACCTTCCACCTCGGCCGCCGCGCCGCCGGCGGCGAGGCGGTGCTGCTGCTGTCGGTCGATACGCCGGTCGAGGAGCCGCTCCTCACCCAGCTGCGCAAGTTGCCCGGCGTGAAGACGGTGCGGGCGCTGAAGTTTTGAGCGACGGTGTCCGGACTGGCGTGGCGGCGAAACCCCGCTAAGAGCCTGCGCGCATGACCATCGCTCCCGGCCTGCTACCCGAAGGACTGCGCGACCGGCTTCCCCCTCAGGCGGAAGCCGCGTCGCGGCTCATGCATCGGGTGATCGTGGCGATCGGCCGGCACGGCTATGAGCGGGTCAGCCCGCCGCTCGCCGAGTTCGAGGAGCAGCTCGTCGGCCGGCTGAAATCGGCGCGCGCGCAGGACCTGCTGCGCTTCGTCGATCCGGTGTCGCAGCGCACGCTGGCGCTCCGGCCGGACATCACCGCGCAGGTCGGCCGCATCGCCGCGACCCGGCTGGGCCATCGGCCGCGGCCGCTGCGGCTGGCCTATGGCGGCCCGGTGCTGAAGCTGCGCGCGACCCAGCTCCGGCCCGAGCGCGAGCTGATGCAGGCGGGCGCCGAGCTGATCGGCAGCGACAGCGTCGCCGCCGTCAGCGAGGTGCTCGGCGTGGCGCTGGAGGCGCTGGCCGCTGCCGGGGTGACCGACATCGGCGTCGACCTGACGCTGCCCGACCTGGTCGAGACGCTGGCCGCGGGAGCGATGCCGCTGCCGCCGGGCCGCATCGATGCGGTACGCGACCTCCTCGACGCGAAGGATGCGGGCGGCCTCGCCGTGCTCGGCGCCGCCGCCTACCTGCCGTTCATCGCCGCCGCGGGGCCGTTGACGCATGCGCTCGAGCGGCTGCGCTCGCTCGACCGCTCCCGGGCGCTCGACACGCGGTTGGCCGGGATCGATGCGATCGCCGCGGCGATCGACGGCCGGGCGCGGCTGACGCTCGACCCGACCGAGCGCCACGGCTTCGAATATCAGAGCTGGGTCGGCTTCTCGCTGTTCGCCGGCGGCGTGCGCGGCGAGATCGGGCGCGGCGGCACCTATACGGTCGTGCATCCGGACGGCGGCGAGGAGGCCGCGGTCGGCTTCTCGCTCTATCTCGATCCGCTGGTCGATGCCGGCCTCGGCCAGGTCGCGACGCGGCGGCTGTTCGTGCCGCGCGGCACCAACCCGAAGGCCGCCGCCGGCCTGCGGGCGGACGGCTGGACGACGATCGCGGCGCTCTCCGATACCGACGATGCGGCAGCACTCGGCTGCACCCACATCCTGGACGGGAGCGAGCCCCGCCCGCTTCGGTCGTCCTGACGATCTGCTGAGGAACGAGCATGGCCAACGTCACCGTCATCGGTGCCCAGTGGGGCGATGAGGGCAAGGGCAAGATCGTCGACTGGCTTGCCAGCCGCGCCGACGTCGTCGTGCGCTTCCAGGGCGGGCACAATGCCGGCCATACCCTCGTCGTCGGCAACCAGACCTACAAGCTCAGCCTGCTGCCGTCGGGCATCGTCCGGGGCACGCTGTCGGTTATCGGCAACGGCGTCGTCCTCGATCCGTGGCATTTCCGCGACGAGGTTGCGAAGCTCGGCGCACAGGGCGTCGCGATCACGCCGGACAATCTCCAGCTGGCCGAGACCTGCCCGCTGATCCTGCCCTTCCACCGCGACCTGGATGGCCTGCGCGAGGATGCGAGCGAGTTCAAGATCGGCACCACGCGGCGCGGCATCGGCCCTGCTTATGAGGACAAGGTCGGCCGGCGCGCGATCCGGGTGTGCGACCTTGCCCACCTCGGCGAACTCGGGCCGCAGATCGATCGCCTGTGCGCGCACCACGACGCGCTGCGCGCCGGCTTCGGCGAGGCGCCGATCGATCGTGCCCGGCTGCTCGCGGACCTTGCCGGGATCGCGCCGTCCGTGCTGCCCTACGCGAAGCCGGTGTGGATCGGGCTTAACGAGGCGCGGCGCAACGGCGAGCGGATCCTGTTCGAGGGCGCGCAGGGCATGCTGCTCGACGTCGACCACGGC
>CAXTTP010000420.1:0-2145 GCA_964247195.1 uncultured Sphingomonadaceae bacterium | reverse complement strand
GCCCAACGGGTGCGGGTCATTTCGTCAAGATGGTCCACAACGGCATCGAATACGGCCTGATGCAGGCCTATGCCGAAGGCTTCGACATCCTGAAGGGCAAGAAGTCGGAGAAGCTCGCCGAGGACGAGCGCTTCGATCTCAACCTGACCGACATCGCCGAGGTCTGGCGCCGCGGCTCGGTGATCTCGTCCTGGCTGCTCGACCTGACCGCCGCCGCGCTCGCCAAGGACCAGATGCTGGCCAACTTCTCCGGCAAGGTCGCCGATTCGGGCGAGGGGCACTGGACGGTGCAGGCGGCGATGGAGGAAGCAGTGCCCGCGCACGTCCTGACCGCGGCGCTGTTCGCCCGCTATCGCAGCCGCGTCGATCACACGTTCGGCGACCAGGTGCTGTCCGCGATGCGTTTCGGCTTCGGCGGGCATGTCGAGATGCCGCAGTGAAGGCGGCCTCGATCCCCTCTCCCCTTGTGGGAGAGGGATGGAGCTCGCGAAGCGGGCGGAAGGGTGAGGGGTGCGAGCCGCAGGCTCGCGCGGCTGCCGGGCAGCCGCGCCCCTCATCCGCCTCGGGTTCGCCGAGCCACCTTCTCCCACAGGGAGAGAAGGGATGAAGTACGCACTCTTCGTCTCCGACGTCGATGGCACGCTGGTCGACAAGCAGAAGAAGCTCACTCCCGCCACGATCGACGCCGTGCGCCGGCTGGAGGCGGCGGGGATGCGTTTCACGATCATCTCCGCGCGGCCCCGCTCCGGCATGATGCCGATCGCCGACGCGCTCGGCATCGACGGGCCGATGGCGGCGTTCAACGGCGGTATCGTCTTCCACCGCGACGGCACCGTCGACTCGCACGACACGATCGATGAGACGCTGGCCCGCGGCGTGTTCGACCTGCTCGACGGCTTGACCGCCGACATCTGGGTGTTCGCCGATGACCGCTGGTATTCGTCCACCGACCAGGGCGTCCATGTCGAGCATGAGCGCGTGGCGGCCAACCAGGAACCGGTCATCACCGCCGATTTCGCCCCGCTGCTGGGCGCGGCCGACAAGATCACCTTCGTCAGCGACGATCCGGCGACCTTGCAGGAACTGCACAGGCGGATCGATGCCCGCTATCACGGCATCGCCACGGTGGCGCAGTCGCAGACCTATTATCTCGACATCACCGCGCTCAGGGCGAACAAGGGCGACGGCATCGCCGCGCTGGCCGCCGCCGCCGGCGTGTCGCTCGACCGGGTGGCCGCGATCGGCGACCAGGCCAACGACCTGCCGATGCTGACCCGCGCCGGCCTGTCGATCGCGATGGGCAACGCGCCGCCCCAGGTCCAGGCCGCCGCCTCGCACGTCACGACCGGCAACGACGCGGACGGCGTCGCGCATGCCATCGACACGCTGATCCTTCCCACGCTGGAGCCTTAAAGTGAAGAAACTCGTCGCGTTCGACCTCGACAACACGCTCGCCGCAAGCAAGCAGGCGCTTGAGCCGTTCATGGGCGAGGCGCTGGCCGACCTGCTCGGCGTCGCGCATGTCGCCGTCATCTCCGGCGGCGACTGGCCGCAATTCCAGAAGCAGGTCGCCTCGCGCCTGCCGGAGCGGGCGGATCGGTCGAAGCTGTGGCTGATGCCGACCACCGGCACCAAGCTCTACACGTTCCGCGACGGCGACTGGGGCACCGTCTATGCCGAGCTGTTCGAGCCGGAGCTGAAGGCGAAGATCCTGACCGCCTTCACCGAGTCGCTCGCCGCCACCGGCTTCACCCCCGAACAGACCTGGGGCGAGCTGGTCGAGGACCGCGGCTCTCAGATCACCTTTTCCGCGCTGGGCCAGCAGGCGCCGCTCGACGCCAAGGAGCATTGGGATCCCGACTTCGCCAAGCGCAAGATCATCCAGGCCGACCTGAAGCAGCGCCTGCCCGGCCTGTCGATCAACATGGGCGGCGCGACCTCGATCGACGTGACGCGCGAGGGCGTCGACAAGGCCTATGGTCTGAAGAAGCTGCGCGACGCGAGCGGCATCGCGTTGGACGACATGATCTTCATCGGCGACGCCATCTTTCCGGGCGGCAACGACTATCCGGCCAAGCAGCTCGGGCTCGACACGGTCAGGGTGCGCGAGCCGCACGAGACCGCCGCCGTGATCGAGGGCATCGT
>CAXTTP010000419.1:0-2145 GCA_964247195.1 uncultured Sphingomonadaceae bacterium | reverse complement strand
CGTGGGCTCAACCCCGAGTATACCGCGGACAATCTGAAGCGGCACGGCGGCTTCATCCCCGGCCTCCGGCCCGGCAAGAACACCGAGAACTATCTCGACTACGTACTGACGCGCATCACCGTGCTCGGCGCCGGCTATCTGACCTTCATCTGCCTGGTGCCGGAGCTGCTCATCACGAAGATGGGTATCCCCTTCTATTTGGGTGGCACCAGCCTGCTGATCGTGGTCAACGTGACGATCGATACCGTGACGCAGATCCAGAGCCATCTGCTCGCGCACCAATATGGCGACCTCATCAAGAAGGCGAAGCTCAAGGGGGGAATGCGCAGATGACGGGCAAGGCGACGCGGGATACGCATCGGTGAACATCATCCTGCTGGGCCCGCCGGGAG
This sequence comes from uncultured Sphingomonadaceae bacterium, assembly GCA_964247195.1. Classification (GTDB taxonomy): domain Bacteria; phylum Pseudomonadota; class Alphaproteobacteria; order Sphingomonadales; family Sphingomonadaceae; genus JAQGLK01. The sequence continues at coordinate 1,753 of CAXTTP010000419.1, read as the reverse complement.
CGGGTAAGGGCACGCAGGCGAGCCGGCTGGAAACAGAACGCGCCATGATTCAGCTCTCCACCGGCGACATGCTGCGCGCCGCCAAGGACGCCGGCACCCCGGTCGGCCTGAAGGTCAAGGCGGTGATGGAGGCGGGGGAGCTCGTCTCCGATGCGATCGTCTCGGCGCTGATCGGTGAGCGGCTCGATTCGCTGGAAGCGCAGCGCGGCGCGATCTTCGACGGCTATCCGCGCACGCAGGCGCAGGCCGAGGCGCTCGACCTGCTGCTTGCCGAGCGCACCCGCAAGCTCGACCATGTGATCGAGCTCGCTGTCGACGAGGAGGCACTGGTGGCGCGCGTCGTCGGACGTTTCACCTGCGCCAAGTGCGGCACGGGCTATCACGACCGCTTCAAGCAACCCAAGGTGGCCGGCGTGTGCGAGGTCTGCGGCTCGACCGAGTTCAAGCGCCGCCCCGACGACAATGCGGACACGGTGCACACGCGCATGGCGGTCTACCGTTCCGAGACGGCGCCGATCCTGCCCTATTACGAGGCACGCGGCCTGGTGCAGCGGATCGACGGGATGGCCGACATTCCGGTTGTGGCAGCGGCGATCGACGCGATCCTCGACGGCGGCTGATCGGATAGGTCGAAGCGAAAGTTAAGCGATGTCCCCGGCCGCGAGGGGCCGGGGCGCGCGCTCGCTCAGCCGACGAGAATCAGGCCGATGACGAGGGTCTGGGCGGCGATGCCAACGATCAGGTTGGTCGCCATTTCGAACGTGTTCATACAAGTGCTCCTTGGCGGTGGACCTATATCCAACCGCGATCCGCTTCTTGTGCGGTGCAGCATAAATAAGAAGGCGGGCGGCCCGTCGCAAGTGATCAACGCTTCGTCGCGGTTGCACTAAACGCAATCAGCGTCGCATGCCCCTTATCGCCGCGCCGACGCTGTCGATTCGATACGGCTTCTGCACCACCGGTACCGCCGCATAGGCGGCCGGCAGTTGCGCCTGGTCGCCGTAGCCGGTGGCGAACAGGAACGGTATGCCCCATTCGGCGAGCAGCGCGGCCACCGGAAAGCTGGTCTCGTCGCCGAGATTGACGTCGAGCAGCGCGAACGATGGCGGCGCGCTTTCGATCTCCTGGCGGGCGTGGCGCACGCTCGCCGCCGCGGCCACCCGGCTCGCTCCTAGCTCGAGCAGGATGTCCTCCGCGTCCATCGCGATGATCAGATTGTCCTCGACCAGCAGAACCTGCTCGCCATCGAGCGGGCGCCCGGTCGCGCCGCTGCTTTCCGCCACCTGCGGCGCTGGCGCTGCAGGGGCGGCGCCGGCCTGGCGCCGCGTGACGTATCGCGCCGGAACGCAGAAATGCGCCTCGACGCCAGACAGCCGATAGTCGATCCGCGCCGACCCGCCGAGATCGTAGGGGATCGAACGGCGGATGATCGTCGAGCCGAAGCCCTGCCGGGTCGGCGCCTGGACGGGCGGGCCACCCTGTTCCTGCCAGTCGATGTGCAGGTCGCCCGCACCGTCCAGTCGCCAGCCGACGACCACGCGCCCGCTGTCCGAAAGGCCGCCATATTTGGCGCTGTTGGTGACGAGTTCGTGGAAGACGAGGGCGAGCGTCGCGAAGGCGTGCGGATCGAGCAGGACGTCCGGTCCCTGAACCGTCACCCGATCGGACCGCGCCGCCAGATAGGCGGCCGCCTCGGTCTCGATCAGGCCCTTCAGCGCCGCCGGCCCCCAATTGTCGCTGGTGATCTGGTTGT
>CAXTTP010000418.1:0-2148 GCA_964247195.1 uncultured Sphingomonadaceae bacterium | reverse complement strand
CGTCGAAGGGGCGCGTTGTACTCGTTCCACTTGAGGATGTAGCGGAAGTCGCCGATGCCGGACGCAGCCAGCGTCTTGATCGGGCCGGCCGAGACGGCGTTGACGCGGATCTTCTCGGGACCGAGATCCATCGCCAGATACTTGACGCTCGCTTCCAGCGCCGCCTTGGCCACGCCCATCACGTTATAGTGCGGCACGACCTTCTCGGCGCCGTAATAGGTCAGCGTCAGGATCGATCCGCCGTCCGGCATCATCGCCCGCGCCCGCCGCGTCACCGCGACCAGGCTGTAGGCCGAGATGTTCATCGTCAGCAGGAAATTGTCGAGGCTGGTATCGACGAACAGGCCGCGCAGCTCGTTCTTGTCGGAGAAGCCGATCGCATGGACGACGAAGTCGATCGTCGGCCAGCGCTCCGCCAGCGTCGCGAAGGTGCGGTCTAGCGCGGTCATGTCGGACACGTCGCAGTCGATCAGGAAGTCGGAACCGAGTTCGGCGGCGAGGGGGCGTACGCGCCGCTCGAGCGATTCGCCCTGATAGCTGAAGGCGAGCTCGGCGCCGTGCGCGGCCAGTGCCTTGGCGATGCCCCAGGCCAGCGAGCGATCATTGGCAAGCCCCATGATCAGCCCGCGCTTGCCCTCCATGATGCCGCCCACTCGCTACTCCCTCACGGCTTCGACCCCGGCACCCTGTACCGCCGGTTGCGGGCTTTCCGCCAGTGCCGCGTTCAAATGCGCGCCGATGACGAGGCCGAAGCCCACCAGCCAGAAGAAGATCAACGCCACGATCACCCCGGCGAGGCTGCCATAGGTGAGATCGTAATTGGCGAGCCGCGCCAGGATCGGCGGCATCGCCAGCGTGATCGCCACCCACCAGACCGCGGTGAACACCGCGCCGGGCCATTTCGGGCAGGCGCTATAGCGATATTTGGACGGGGTAAGCAGGTAGATGAGCGCGTAGAGCGCCACGAACAGCATGGCGAGCGGCACCAGCCGGGTGACGCCGATCCAGGCGAGGATACCGCCGGCGAAGGGCAACAGCCGGTAGACGAACTGCTCGATCGCGGTGAGCAGCACCTGCGCGCTGAACGCGGTCAGCACCAGGATCACCGAACCGATGATGATCACCACCGATCCCAGCCGGTAATGCCAGAACGCGCGGCTGTGCTGCGTGCCGTAGGCGCGGCGCAAGATGTCGCGGATCGTCTCGATGAAGCTGCCGACCGTCCACAGGCCGACCAGCGCGCCGAGCCACAGCAGGTTGCCGGTGCGCGCCGCGAGCACGTCGCTGATCGGCTTGGCGAGGAGCTCGGCGACCGTCGGCGGGAGAGCGCGCAGGAACGACCGCACGGCGAGCGTCGTCTCGGCGCTGTGGCCGAACAGCTGGGCGAGCGCGGCGATGATGATGAAGAAGGGAAAGAGAGTGACGAGCGCGAGATAGGCGATGTTGCCGGCGTGGATGAAGCCATCCGAATAGACGCCGACGGCGACCCGCTTGACGATCGTGACGGTGGCCGCGCCCGGCCTGATCCGATCGAGCTGGCGGGCGATCCGGCCGCGTTCCTCGCCCCGCCTGCTGCGTTCCTCCGGCGATTGGGGTGAGACGTCCTGCACGGGGGCGCTATACGCCCAATGCCGCCCGCGGGTTGCGCGCGCCCGCTCCGCTCCAGGTGGTTACGAATTCCCGCAGCGCCGCATCGTCGGTCGGAATGTCGACCATCAGCGTCACCAGTTGATCGCCGCGGCCGCCGGCCTTGCGGTGGAAGCCCCTGCCCTTCAGCCGTAGCACCCGTCCGGACGTCGAGCCTTGCGGCACGGTCAGCATCACCGCGCCCTCGACCGTCGGCACCTTCACCGAGGCGCCGTTGACCGCCTCGTCGAGCGCGACCGGCAGGTCGAGCCGGACGTCGTCGCCATCGCGGGTGTAGAAACGATGCGGCTGGACCTCGATCGTGACGGTCGCGTCGCCAGTGCCGCCGGGCCCGGCCTCGCCCTGCCCGCTGAGCCGCATCTGCGTGCCGCTCTCGACGCCGGCGGGAAGCTTGATGTCGATCGTCTTACCGCTGGCAAGCGTGACGCGCTGCGGCTTCAGCGCGGCGGCCTCCTCGAACGCCACCGGCAGCCGGTAGGCGACATCCGCCCCGCGCGGTGC
>CAXTTP010000417.1:0-2186 GCA_964247195.1 uncultured Sphingomonadaceae bacterium | reverse complement strand
GCCGACCGCGTCGCCGGTGCGCAGGATGGTGCCGAGATTGCCGGGATCGCGCAGCGACTGGGCGACGATCCAGATGCCGGCGGCCGAACGGTCGAGCCCGTCGAGCGGCGTCGCGAACTCGGCGAAGACGCCGAGCACGGTCTGCGGATTGTCCTTGCCGGAGAGCTTGTGGAGGATGTCACGGGTCGTCTCGATCGCCTCGCCGCCGGCTGCCTCCACCGCCGCGACCAGCGCCTCGACCAGCGGATGGCCGGCGGCCTCGGCGGCGAAGAACATATGTTCCGGGATGCGGCCGGCGTCGCGCGCCTCGGTCAGGATGCGCAGCCCTTCGGCGAGGAACAGGCGCTCGTCGCGGCGGTGCTTCTTGTCGCGGAGCGTGCGGACGCGCTTGATCAGCGGGTTGGAAGGCGCGGTGATCGAACGGGGCAGGGGATCAGTCCTCGCCGAACTTGGCCTCGACCAGCTCGCAGAGCGCGGTCACCGCCGCCTCGGCGCCGTCGCCGCTGGCGCTGATGACGATCGAGTCGCCCATCGCCGCGCCCAGCATCATCAGCCCCATGATCGAGGTGCCGGCAACGCGCGATCCGTCCTTCTCGACCTCGACGGCGGCGCTGTGCGCGCTCGCCAGCGTCACGAACTTGGCGCTGGCGCGCGCGTGCAGGCCGCGCTTGTTGGTGATGAGGACGGTGCGCGTCGGGCCGCTCACGCCGCCTCGCCAAGCACTTCGGAGGCGACCGAGATATATTTGCGGCCCGCCTCGCGCGCGGCCGCGACGGCGGTCTTGACCTGCATCATCTTGCGCGCGCCCTCGAGCCGGATCAGCATCGGCAGGTTGATGCCGGCGATCACCTCGACCCGGCCCGGCTCCATCAGCGAGATGGCGAGGTTGGAGGGCGTGCCCCCGAACAGGTCGGTCAGGAGGATCACGCCCGATCCGCTGTCCACCGCCTGCACGGCCTCGGCGATGTCGGCGCGGCGGGCTTCCATGTCGTCGTCGGCACCGATGCAGATCGCCTCGATCGCCTCCTGCGGGCCGACGACATGCTCCATCGCGGTCACGAATTCCGCCGCGAGCCGGCCATGTGTCACCAACACCAGTCCAATCATCTAGCCACCCGAAACTTGCCGCCTTGTGCCGTCCGCCGCTTCGCCCGCGGTCGATTCGCGACCGGCGGCGGCGAGATCGCGATGGCTGACCGTGGGCGAAAATGCCGCATTGCGCAACCGCCGCGCGACCCGCTCGGCGACGTGGACCGAGCGGTGTCTGCCGCCGGTACATCCAAACGCGACGGTGACATAGGACTTGCCCTCGTTGGCGTAGCGCGGCAGCAGCAGCAGGATCAGCTCCTCGATCCTGGTCGCGGCTTCCTCATAGGCCGGGTCCTCGGCGATGTAGGCGCCGACCGCGGCGTCGTGGCCGGTAAGCGGGCGGAGTGCCGGATCCCAGTGCGGGTTGCGCAGAAACCGCATGTCGAAGAGCAGGTCGGCGGTGCGCGGCACGCCCCGGGAAAACCCGAACGACTGGATGAGCAGCGTCGGGCCGCCGCCGTCGAGCGTGCCGAACCGGGTGCGCAGTTCGGCCTGCAGGCTGTTGGTGTTGAGCTCGGTAGTGTCGACGAGATGGTCCGCCCACGCCCGCAACGGCGCGGTCAGCTCGCGTTCGCGGGCGATGCCGTCGGCGGCAGGCCGGTCGAGCGCCAGCGGGTGGCGCCGCCGCGTCTCCGAGAAGCGGCGGACCAGCATCGCCCCGCCACAATCGAGGAACAGGGTGTCGACCTGGCTGCCCGCCTCGGCGCGCAGCCGCTCGATGCGGCGGATGATGGCGTCGGCGTCGAAACCGCGGGTACGGCTGTCGATGCCGATCGCGAGCGGCCGCTCGGCATTGCCGGCCCCTTCGGGCAGAGGCGTGCCCAGCAGCCGGTCGAGCAGTTGCAGCGGCAGGTTGTCGACCACCTCCCAACCGAGATCCTCGAGCGTCTTCAGCGCGGTCGTCTTGCCGGCACCGGACATGCCGGTGACGATGAGGATGCGCTTGGGGCGGAGGGGCGCGATCATGGCCTGCTGTCGCCGGTTTGGCGACGCAGCGCCAGTTCCACCTTGATCGGCGCCGTCGCCTCGAAACCCGCGAGCGGCAGTACCGGAACCGCGATCCCGGCGATGGTCCGCCCGACAAGCCGCTCGGGCAT
>CAXTTP010000416.1:0-2199 GCA_964247195.1 uncultured Sphingomonadaceae bacterium | reverse complement strand
TAAAGCGCGCCGCCTGGATCGGGGCGTGGCGCAGCCTGGTAGCGCATCAGACTGGGGGTCTGAGGGTCGCAGGTTCGAATCCTGTCGCCCCGACCAGCAACATCAAGCTAATCGGCCTTGGCGACCTCGATAATGGAGGCATCCGGCTGGACGCTTGTCGCCGGCAGCGGCGTGTTCGGCGGCGGCGGCTGGATCGCGGCGGACTTGGGCTTGCTGGAGCGACCGGCGAAGAGCAGCGCGGCCGCGATCGCCGCAGAACCGACAGCGATGCCCGCGACCCCGGCCACCACCCGCTTCTCTGTGCGCGACATGCCGGTATCGGCCTTCGCGGTCTCCTCCGGCTTCGCGGGCGTGCTGCGCTTCTTCGTCATCGTCGCTCCTCGTCTGTCGTGCCGGACCGGATCATCGGTCGCCGCCCGCCTCCTTGTCCTCGCCCTTCGTCGGCGCGTTCGGATTGGCAGGACCTGAATAGTCGATTTCGCTCTGGCCGCCATGGCCCATGAAGCCGCCGCCGGACGGTTCCTTGCCGCTGTGCGGATTGGGATAGGCGCCGCCGCCTGACTCACCGCCGGAACCCGCCTTGTCGGCGCCCTTGCCGCCGTCGGCGACCTCCCTGCCCTTCTCGATCATCTCGCTTCGCTCCCGTACAGTGCTCGCCCGTCAACGAAGCAGCATCGCTTTGGGTTCAGCGGCGCAATTGCAGAGCGCCGCCGCCCTGCCCATATGCGCCGCCGACCGGAGAGTAGGGAGACCATGGGCGATACGATTACGTGGCACGGCACGACGATCTTGTCGGTGCGACGCGGGCAGAAGGTGGTGATCGCCGGCGACGGCCAGGTGACCCAGGGACAGACGGTGATGAAGCCCAATGCCCGCAAGGTCCGCCGCCTGCACGACGGATCTGTGATCGCCGGTTTCGCGGGCGCCACCGCGGACGCCTTCACCCTGTTCGAGCGGCTGGAGAAGAAGCTGGAGCAGCACCAGGGGCAGTTGATGCGCGCCGCGGTCGAGCTCGCCAAAGACTGGCGGACCGACCGCTATCTGCGCAACCTCGAGGCGATGATGATCGTCGCCGACAAGGACGTGACCCTGATCCTGACCGGCAACGGCGACGTGCTGGAGCCGGAAGCGGGCGTCGCCGCGATCGGCTCGGGCGGTAACTTCGCCCTCGCCGCGGCGCGCGCGCTGGTCGAGTACGAGAACGACGCCGAGGCGGTCTGCCGCAAGGCGATGGCGATCGCCGCCGAGCTCTGCGTCTACACCAATGACCGCCTGACCATCGAGACGATGGCCAGCGCATCCTGATCCTCCCTTCCCGCTCGACGGGAAGAAACGAGAGAAGCATGAACGACCAGCTTACCCCCAAGGCCATCGTCGCCGCGCTCGACGCTCATATCGTCGGCCAGGCCGACGCCAAGCGAGCGGTCGCCGTCGCGCTCCGCAACCGCTGGCGCCGCCAGCAGCTCTCGCCCGAGCTGCGCGACGAGGTGTCGCCGAAAAACATCCTGATGATCGGGCCGACCGGCTGCGGCAAGACCGAGATCAGCCGCCGTCTGGCGAAGCTCGCCGACGCGCCCTTCATCAAGGTGGAGGCGACCAAGTTCACCGAGGTCGGCTATGTCGGCCGCGACGTCGAGCAGATCGCGCGCGACCTGGTCGAGGAGGCGGTGCGGCTGGAGAAGGAGCGCCGCCGCGCCGCCGTCAAGGACAAGGCCGAAGAGGCGGCGATGGCGCGCCTGCTCGATGCGCTGGTCGGCAAGGAGGCGAGCGAGGCGACCCGCGCCTCGTTCCGCCAGCGCTTCCAGGACGGCCATCTCGACGACAAGGAGATCGAGATCGAGCTCGCCGACGTGGCCGCAGCGCCGTTCGAGATCCCCGGCATGGGTGGCCAGGTCGGCATGATCAATCTCTCCGACATGATGGGCAAGGCGTTCGGCGGCCGCCCGCCGAAGCGCCGCAAGCTGACCGTGCGCGCGGCGTGGACCGCGCTGATCGAGGAGGAGGGCGACAAACGGCTGGACCAGGACGAGGTCAACCGCGCCGCGCTTGCCGACGCCGAGGCGAACGGCATCGTCTTTCTCGACGAGATCGACAAGATCGCCGTCTCCGACGTGCGCGGCGGATCGGTCAGCCGCGAGGGGGTCCAGCGCGACCTGCTGCCGCTGATCGAGGGCACCACCGTCGCCACCAAATACGGGC
>CAXTTP010000415.1:0-2217 GCA_964247195.1 uncultured Sphingomonadaceae bacterium | reverse complement strand
GCGGTCTGGTAGTCGGCCTGCGCCTGGGCGAGCTGCTGGTCGACCTCGGGCGCGTCGAGGATCGCCAGCGTCTGCCCGGCGCGAACCATGTCGCCGATGTCGGCGAGCCAGCGGCGGACATAGCCGTTGGTCCGCGCGTAGATCGCGGCGCTGTTATACGCCTGCACGTTGCCGGGAAGGACGAGGTCGCTGCCGGCACCGCTGCGCTCGGCGCGGACGACGTTGACGCTCGGCACCTCGCTTTCGGCGACGACTGCGGCGAGGCGATGGTCGTTGCTGACCCGTGCGCCGATGCCGACCGCGACCACGGCGAGCGCGATCAGGGCGGCGCCGATGCCATAGCGGGCCAGGCTGCGCGGAGCGGGGGCATCAGGCATAAGCGGGTTCCGATTGCTTGGCACGCGCCGGCGCGCCCACCTTGCGGTGCGCGAAGGCGAACACGACGGGCACGAACAGGAGGGTGGCGATGGTGGCGCAGAACAGCCCGCCGATCACGGCGCGGCCGAGCGGCGCGTTCTGCTCGCCGCCCTCGCCGAGGCTCAGCGCCATCGGCAGCATGCCGATGATCATCGCCAGCGCGGTCATCAGCACCGGGCGGAAGCGGACCATGCCTGCCTCCAGCGCCGCCTGCGTGGCGTTGCCAAGCTCGGCCAGCCGTTCGCGCGCGAAGCTCACCACCAGGATCGAGTTGGCGGTGGCGACGCCCATGCACATGATCGCACCCGTCAGCGCCGGCACCGACAGCGTCGTGCCGGTGGTGAACAGCATCCAGACGATGCCGGCGAGCGCCGCCGGCAGCGCGGTGATGATCACGAACGGATCGAGCCAGCTCTGGAAGTTGACGACGATCAGCAGGTAGATCAGCACGATCGCGCCGACGAGCCCGAAGCCGAGACCGGAAAAGGCGGTGTTCATCGTCGCGCTCTGGCCGCGCAGCGTGACGGTGACGGTCTTCGGCTGGTCCTTGGCCAGGTCCCGTATCACTTGCCTCACGTCACCGGTGACCGCGCCGAGGTCGCGGCCGGACGGCGTCGCATAGACGTCGATCGCCGGTGCGATATCATAGTGGCTGACCACGGCGGCGGCGGTTGACCGGCCGAACGAGCTGATCCCCCCCAGCACCTGCGTCGCGCCGCCATTCGCCCCTGAGATCGGAACATTGGCAAGGTCGCTGACAGATCCGATCCGATATTCCGGCGTCTGGCCGACGACCGGATAGGAGACGCCATTCTCCGGATTGAGGAAGAATACCGGCGCCGTCTGCGATGTGCCGGCGAGCGTCGTCGCCAGGCTGTTGGTGACGTCGCGCTCGGTGAGGTTGTACTGGGCGATACGCGACCGGTCGACGTTGACGGTGAGCTGCGGATAGCTTGCCGACTGCTGGATACGGGCGTCGGCGACGCCGGGGATGGCGTGGAGGCGGCGCAGGATCCTGGCGGCGAAGGCGGCATTCTGGGCCGCGTCCTTGCCGGTCACCTGCACGTCGATCGGCGCCGGCGCGCCGAAATTCAGGATCTGGCTGGTGATGTCGGCGGGCAGGAACGAGAAGGTCGCCTGGGGGAAGCTGCGCGGCAGCTCACGCCGCAGCGTTGCGACATGGTCGGCGGTCGCGTTGTGGCCCTCGCGGAGCGTGATCAGCACGTCACCGTCCTGCGGACCGATCGTGCCCGAATTATTGTACACGGTGTTGATGCTGCTCACCGGCAGCCCGATGTTGTCGGCCATCGAGGCGACCTCGCCCGGCGGCAGCAATGCCCTGATCCGGTCCTCGACCCGCTCGAACAGCGCCGACGTGTTCTCGATCCGCGAGCCGATCGGCGCGCGGACGTGCAGCGCGATCTGGCCGGCGTCGACCGCCGGGAAGAAGTTGCGGCCGAGGAACGGCACCAGCGCGAACGAGACCAGCACGACGGCGAGAAAGCCGATCATGAACGGCCGGCGCGCGGCGAGGGCGCGGCCGAGCAGCTCGCCATAGACGCCACGGAAACGCTCGAAGCGCGCCTCGAAGCCGCGCTGGAAGCGGACCAGCGGGTTCTGCGAGCGTGGTTGGCCGGCCTCGTGATCGGCGTCGTGGGGACGCAGCAGGTACATCGCCAGCGTCGGCACCAGCGTGCGCGAGAGGATGAACGAGGCGATCATCGCGAACACCACCGCCAGCGCCAGCGGCACGAACAGGAAGCCGGCTATACCAGGCAGGAAGAACATCGGCACGAACAC
>CAXTTP010000414.1:0-2221 GCA_964247195.1 uncultured Sphingomonadaceae bacterium | reverse complement strand
CGGCCGGCCCGCCCGCCCCGCGGCAGGCAGGCCGCCGCCGCCGCGACCGCCAGGGTAGCGAGCGCAAACGCGGTCCAGCCGGCGCGATCGGGCAGCGCGAACCAGGCGGCGATGCCGAGCCCCAGCCCGACGGGAAGCCACAGCGCGAGCTGATCGCGCTCGGCCTCGAGCCAGCGCTCGACCGCCAGGTCCAGCCATACGGCCATGCGCCGCGGGGCGGTTTGAAGCGCCCCGGAGTCTATGCTAGCGGCGGCTACGACATCGCTGGCCATCCGGCCGGAGCTTGGGAGTTACCGCGCGTGGGCGCAAGCATCGAAACCGCGCCCGCGGCCCGTCCCCCGGCCAGGGTGGTCACCCGCTTCGCCCCCTCGCCGACCGGCTTCCTGCACATCGGCGGCGCGCGCACGGCGCTCTTCAACTGGCTCTACGCGCGCCACACCGGCGGCCAGTTCCTGCTGCGGATCGAGGACACCGACCGGGTCCGCTCGACCCAGCCCGCAATCGACGCGATCCTGGAGAGCATGCGCTGGCTCGGCCTCGACTGGGACGGCGAGGCAGTGTTCCAGTTCGCCCGCGCCGCGCGCCACGCCGAAGTCGCCAACCGGATGCTCGCCTCCGGCAACGCTTACCGCTGCTTCGCGACCGCCGAGGAGCTGGAGGCGATGCGCGCCGAGCAGCGAGCGAACAAGCTGCCAATGCGCTACGATGGCCGCTGGCGCGACCGCGATCCGGCCGATGCGCCCACCGGCGCGCCGTTCGTCATCCGGCTGCGTGCCGAAACCGAAGGTGCCACGACGATCGAGGACGTCGTGCAAGGCAGCGTCACCGTCCAGAATGCCGAGCTCGACGACATGGTGCTGCTCCGCTCCGACGGCACGCCGACCTATATGCTGGCGGTGGTGGTCGACGATCACGACATGGGCGTGACCCACGTCATCCGCGGCGACGACCATCTCAACAACGCCTTCCGCCAGCTCGGCATCATCCGCGCGATGGAGCGGACCGAGGGCGGCTGGCCGGAGCCGGTCTATGCGCATGTCCCGCTGATCCACGGCGCGGACGGCGCGAAACTGTCGAAACGCCACGGCGCGCTCGGCGTCGAGGCCTATCGCGACGCGCTCGGCATCCTGCCGGAGGCGCTCGTCAACCAGCTGGTCCGGCTTGGCTGGGGCCATGGCGACGACGAGATCTTCAGCCGCGACCAGGCGATCGGCTGGTTCGACATCGCCGATGTCGGCCGCTCGCCGTCGCGCTTCGACCTCAAGAAGCTCGAAAACATCAACGGCCACTATATCCGCGAGGCGGACGACGCCCGGCTCGGGGCGCTCGCGCGGCCATATGTCGAGGCGCTTCTCGGCCGGCAAATGACCGGTACGGAGCAGGATTTGCTGTGCCGCAGCATGCCCTCGCTGAAGCCGCGCGCCAAGGATTTGCGCGAATTGGCGGACGGCGCGCTGTTTCTGTTTCGCACCCGCCCCATAGACATGGACGAGCGCGCCGCTTCGCTGCTAGACGGCAACGGCATCGATCTTCTGGCGGGAGCGTACCAGGCGATGCAGGGGATGAGCGACTGGCGCGGGGAGGCGCTCGAGTCCGCCGTCCGCGACGTCGCAGAGGCGGCGGGTGTCGGCCTTGGCAAGGTGGCGCAGCCGCTGCGGGCGGCGCTCACCGGCCGGACGACCTCACCGGGTATTTTCGACGTGCTGGCGCTGCTCGGCCGCGATGAGAGCCTCGGCCGGCTCTCGGACCGGCTGGCGGCCACGACTGTTCAGCTAACAACGGAGGGCTAGGTACATGGCGGACGGCAGCGCGAATATCGGCCTCGACGGCAAGGGCGCCGATTATCCGGTGCGATCCGGCTCGGTCGGCCCGGACGTCATCGATATCCGCAAGCTCTACGCCAATACCGGCGCCTTCACCTTCGATCCGGGCTTCACCAGCACCGCTTCGTGCGAATCGGCGATCACCTATATCGATGGCGACCAGGGCATCCTGCTCCACCGCGGCTATCCGATCGACCAGCTCGCCGAGCAGTCGAGCTTCATGGAGGTCGCCTATCTGCTGCTCAACAGCGAGTTGCCGAGCGGCGACGAGCTGAAGAAGTTCAGCCGCACGATCACGCTGCACACGATGCTGCACGAGCAGCTGTCGACCTTCTACCGCGGTTTCCGGCGCGATGCGCATCCGATGGCGATCATGTGCGGCGTCGTCGGCGCGCTCT
>CAXTTP010000413.1:0-2224 GCA_964247195.1 uncultured Sphingomonadaceae bacterium | reverse complement strand
GAAAGCGCGGTCGATGGACGCTGAAGCCCTTCCACGATTCTCGCGCCGGCAGCGCGGCGGCGGCGCGGTAGCGGGGGTGGCGGGCGAGCGGGCCGGCCGGCAGGCCGACCGGCGCCACCACCTGCAGCGCGACGTCCGGATGGGCGGCAAGGCCCAGCGTCTGCCGTTCGACGAACACGCCGAAGGTTGGCCGCGCAGCGTCCGGAAAGAGCGAGGACAGGGTGAGCACGCGCAGCATCGCCCGGCGCTATCGCCGCAAGCCGGACGGTTGCCAAGCGGAGGCTTCCTCCAAGCGGCAGCCAACTGCCTCTTCTCCTAGCGCCGCGGCTCGGCTAAGAGGCCGGCCATGCCGTTCCGCTTCTCCCGCCCGATCGCGCTCGCGCTCGCCGTCGCCACCCTTGCGCCGCTCGCCGGCTGCGCAACAAGCAAGAACAAGGCCGACACCAAATATGTCGCCCGCGACGTCAACACGCTCTACAATGCGGCGAAGGACCGGCTCGATCGCGGCCAGTACAAGCTCGCGGCGGCTTTGTTCGACGAGGTCGAGCGCCAGCATCCCTATTCGGTCTGGGCACGCCGAGCGACGCTGATGAGCGCGTTCAGCAACTACCAGGCGCGCGAATATGCCAATTCGATCAAGTCTGCGCAGTCCTTCCTGTCGATCCACCCCGGCAACAAGGATGCGCCCTATGCGCTCTACCTGATCGCGATCGATTATTACGAGCAGATCCAGGACGTCACCCGCGACCAGAAGATCACGCAGCAGACGCTGGATGCGATGGGCGAGCTGGTCCGCCGCTATCCGGCGAGCCCCTATGCCGCCGACGCCCGCCTCAAGATCGATCTCGTCCGCGACCATCTCGCCGGCAAGGAGATGGAGATCGGCCGCTTCTACGAACGGCGGCGGGACTGGCTGGCCGGCGTGATCCGCTTCCGCAAGGTCGTCGACGAATATGACACGACGACGCACGTGCCCGAGGCGCTGATGCGGCTAACCGAATGTTATCTCGCGCTCGGCATCCCGGTCGAGGCGCAGCGAGCCGCCGCTGTGCTCGGCGCCAACTATCCGGGTTCGAAATGGTACGAACGGGCTTACGATCTGGTCAACAAGCACAAGGCCGCCTGACCTTCCGTTCCTGACGGGCTTGCGCGGCCGCCGCTCCGGCAACAAGGTCTGGCCATGCTGACCGCGCTCTCCATCCGCGATGTCGTGCTGATCGAGGCGCTCGATCTGGAGTTCGGCCGCGGCCTCGGCGCACTGACCGGCGAGACCGGCGCCGGCAAGTCGATCCTGCTCGACGCGCTCGGCCTCGCCCTCGGCGCACGGGCGGAGAGCGGCCTGGTCCGGCACGGCGCGGCGCAGGCGGTGGTGAGCGCGAGCTTCGATCTTCCAACCGCGCATCCCGTCGTGACGCTGCTGGCGGAGAACGGCATCGAGGCCGAGCCGGGCGAGCCGCTGGTCGTCCGTCGCATCGTCCGCGCCGACGGTGGCAGCCGTGCCGCGGTCAACGACCAGCCGGCATCCGCCGGGTTGTTGCGCGAGCTGGCCACCCACCTCGTCGAGATCCACGGCCAGCACGACGATCGCGGCCTCCTCAACCCGCGCGGTCACCGCGCACTGCTTGATGCGTTCGGCCGCGCTGACTCCCGCCCCGTCGCCGCCGCGCATGGCCGCTGGCGCGCCGCCGAGGAGGCGCTCGCCGCCGCGCGGGCCGAGCTGGAGACCGCCGGGCGGGACCGGGAGTGGCTGGAGCATGCCGCCGCCGAACTCACCGCCTTCGCCGCCGAACCGGGCGAGGAGGAGGCTCTCGCCGCCGAGCGGACCGGTATGCAGAAGGGCGCGCGCCTCGCCGACGACCTCACCGCGGTCGGCGCCTATCTCGACGGGTCGGATGGGGCGTTGAGCCAGCTCCGCCAGGCGGCCCGCCGCCTCGACCGCATCGCCGGCGAGCATGAGCTGCTGACCGAGGCGCTTGCGGCGCTCGATCGCGCCGTGGTCGAGGCCGGCGATGTCGAGGACAAGCTTGCCGCCGCACTCGATGCGATGCGCTTCGATCCGGCGCGGCTCGAACGCGTCGAGACGCGGCTGTTCGGCCTGCGCGCGCTCGCCCGCAAGCATCGCGTCACGCCCGACGAGCTGGCGCCGCTGACCGAAGAGCTGGCCGGCCGGCTTGCACGGATCGAGACGGGCGGCGCGGGCATCGCCCGGCTCGATGCCGAAACG
>CAXTTP010000412.1:0-2245 GCA_964247195.1 uncultured Sphingomonadaceae bacterium | reverse complement strand
ATGAAGTCGGCGACGATCAGGAAATAGCCGGGAAAGCCCATCTGGACGATCACGTCGATCTCGAACTCGAGCCGTTCGCGGTAGGGCCGGGCCCAGTCTTCCGCGCGATCGGCCACGGGCAGGTCCAAGCCGCGCAGCTTCGCAATCTGCGCCAGCCGCATTTCCAACCCGGCCCGCGCGTCGCGCCGCAGCAGCGCGCCCTCGGCAGCAGGATCGCCGGCGAGGCTCGGCAGGATCGGCTTGCGCGCCGGCGCGGCGACGGCGCAACGCTGCGCGACGACGAGCGTGTTGGCGATCGCTTCGGGCAGGTCGGCGAACAGCCGCACCATCTCGTCGGCAGGCTTCATCCAGGCGTCAGGCGAGGACCGCACCCGGTCGGCGCTGTCGACATAGCTGGAGCTCGCGATGCAGAGCATGACGTCGTGCGCCAGGTGGAAGTCGGCCTCGGCGTAGAAGGCCGGGTTGGTCGCGACCAGCGGCAGGTCGCGCGCATAAGCGAGGTCGATGAGCCCGTCCTCGGCGCGCGCCTCGACATCGTCGCCGCGCCGCGACAGCTCGATATAGAGGCGACCGGGAAACAGCAGCTCGAGCCGGTCGACATAGCCGGCCGCATCCTGCCCGTCCGCGATCAGCCGGGCGAGCGCGCCCTCGCTGCCGGCGGTGAGCGCGATCAGGCCGGCGTTGCGTTCCTCCAGCATCGACAACGCGACATGGGCCGGCTCCTCCGGCGGACGGCCGAGATGCGCCGCCGAGACCAGCGCGCACAGATTGTCGTAGCCGGTCTCGTCCTGCGCGTAGAGCGCCAGCCAGTCGAGGATCGGCGCCTTGCCCTCCGGCCCGCCCGGCCGGGCGACCGCCAGCATGGTGCCGATGATCGGCTGCACGCCCGCCTTCTTCGCCGCCTCGGAATAGGCCATCGCCGCATAGAGGCCGTTGCGATCGGTGATCGCGGCCGCCGGGAAGCCGAGCTTGCGCGCCTGCGCGGCGATCGCCTTCGGGTCGATCGCGCCCTCGAGCATGGTATATGCGGAAAAGATGCGCAGCGGCACGAATGGCGGTGACGTCATCGCGCGACTATGGGCGCCGACCGCCGATTCTGCAAAGCGCCCGCACGCCGATCCGCCCCCCGCTTCAGCCGAACCAGTAGGTGGCGGCGGCGAACAGCCATACCGGCCCGCAGGCGCAGACCAGCCAGGCGAGCTCGACCGCCGTCGGCGCGTGATCGGGCAGGTCAACGGTCGCCGGCAGGGACTTGGCGCGCAGTTCGATCGCATAGCGGCCGGCGCGGGCGAAGCCTTCGAGCAGGCCGCGCGCGTCGGCGGCCTCGATGTCGCAGGCGATCAAATGGGCCTGCTGGCCCGACCAGAAACTGACATTATAGGGTCGCATGTTTGCCTCGCTCGATCCCTGTCGAGCGGCGGGATGGCATGCAGACGGCGCAACGATATTTCAGCCGCGCAACATTGCGCCCGATCGCTGAGCTGGCGCGCCAATCCGACGCCGATTAATCTATCGCACGATCAGGGTTCAGGCGAGCACGCCGTCATGGAGCCGCACCACCCGGTCCATGCGTCCGGCGAGCCGCTCGTTATGCGTGGCGACGAGCGCCGCCGAGCCCTCGTCGCGCACCAGCCGCAGGAATTCGGCCAGCACGATCTCGGCGGTGGCCTCGTCGAGATTGCCGGTCGGCTCGTCCGCCAGCACCAGCGCCGGCCGGTTGGCAAGCGCACGGCCGACGGCGACGCGCTGCTGCTCGCCGCCGGAAAGCTGCGCCGGCTTGTGGGTCAGGCGGTGGCCGAGGCCGAGGGTGGTCAGCAGCGACGCCGCACGCGCCTCCGCCGCCTTCGTCTCGGCGCCGTGGATGAGCTGCGGCAGGACGACATTCTCCTGCGCGGTGAAATCCGGCAGCAGATGGTGGAACTGGTAGACGAAGCCCAGCGCATCGCGGCGGAGCCGGGTGCGCCCGTCATTGTCGAGGGCCGCGGCCTCTTCACCGGCGATGCGGATCGATCCGTCGAAGCCGCCCTCCAGCAGCCCGACCGCCTGCAGCATCGTCGACTTGCCCGAGCCCGACGGGCCGACCAGCGCGACGATCTCGCCCGGCGCGACGCGCAGGTCGACGCCGCGCAGCACCTCGATCACCTGCCCGCCCTGGCGGAAGCTGCGCCTGAGGCCGGTGACGGAGAGGACGTCACTCATAGCGCAGCACCTGCACCGGATCGGTGTTCGCCGCCTTGAACGCCGG
>CAXTTP010000411.1:0-2263 GCA_964247195.1 uncultured Sphingomonadaceae bacterium | reverse complement strand
GGCGTCAGCCACAATATCGCCAGCCACTCGCCAAGCGCGCCGGCGGCCGCGGCGGCGCCGTTGATCCGCACCTGCCGCCGCTCGGGCGCGGTCGCCAGCGTGCCGGTCCCGATGTCGAGCGCACTTGTCGCCAGCCTCGCAGCGACCGCGAAGCCGCCCGGCCCCTGTTCGCGCGCCATCTCGCCGAGCGTCGCCTGGCGCAGGCCGCGGCCGGGCGCGAGCAGCGACACCGCCTCGAGGATATTGGTCTTGCCCGCGCCGTTCTCACCGGTGAGGACGACGAAGCCCGCGCCGGGCGTCAGCGCCAGCGCCGCATAGGAGCGGAAATCGGTGAGCAGAAGGCGGGAAAGGGCCATGCCGTCTCTCTACCTCTACTCCCCCGCGTGTCATTGCCGCTTTTACGCGGACGGCACGGGTGTAGAACGGTGGCCGGAGGTCGTGATGTTCTTGCTTGCCCGCGCTATCCCGCTGTCGCTGCTGCTGGTCGTCGCTACGCCGGCTTCGGCTGGCCTGCGCGCCACCTACGGCCAGCCCGACGGCAAGCAGCTGGTGATCGACGTCGCCGACGACGGCGCTGCCCGCGTCGGCGAGCCCGGGAACGAGGAATATGGCCTGCTCCGGGCGGACGGCTTCTACATCGTCGGCCGCGAGCAGGGCGAATGGCGGGTCGCCCGCATCGCCGATGTCGCGGCCGCGATCGACCGGGTTCTGCCGCCGATCTTCAAGGACATCTTCACCGCCTCCGGCAGCCGCAAGCCGCCTGCCGCATTCCGCGTCGAGGCCGCCGGCGAGAGCCGCGAGGTCGGCGGCCGGACCGGCAAGGTCTTTCGTGTCTTCGGCATGAACGACGCCAAGCCGGACGAAGCCGAGACGTTCGTGATCAGCGACGATCCGGCGCTCAAGCCGGTCGGCCGGGCGATGGAACAGTTCATGGACGCAGCGATGGTGCCGGCGGCGGTGCTGATCGGCCCGACCGCCGCCGACCTGATCGCCGAGACGCATGCGATCTTCGCGCTCGGCACGCCGCTCGACGCCGGCGGCCGCTTCACCCTTCAGGGGGTCGAGACGCTCGCGGTGCCGGCAAGCGCGGTGGCGCTGCCGGGCACGCCGCAGACGGTGGCGGAGCTGGTCGCGGCGATGAAGGCGTCGATGAAACCGCCGCAATGACGGCCGGTCAGCGCGGGATCAGACCCGCATCGGCATCAGCACGTAGAGCGCGGCGGCCTTGTCGTTCTCGCGGATCAGCGTCGGCGCGGCGGCGTCGGCGAGGTGGACCTCGACCGAATCGCCCTCGATCTGGCCAAGGATGTCGAGCAGGTAACGCGCGTTGAAGCCGATCTCGAAGCCGGCCGCGCCATAGTCGCCCGAGACTTCCTCGGCGGCGGTGCCGTTCTCCGGGCTCGTCACCGAGAGCGTGATCTTGTCCTTGTCCAGCGCCATCTTGACCGCGCGGGTCTTCTCGCTGGCGATCGTCGCGACGCGGTCCACACCTTCCTCGAAGCTGCGCGGATCGATCTTGAGCAGCTTGTCGTTCGCGGTCGGGATGACGCGCGAATAATCCGGGAAAGTGCCGTCGATCAGCTTCGAGGTGAGGATGGCGGTGCCGAGCCCGAAGCGGATCTTGGTCGCGGAGAGCGACACCTCGACCGTGCCGTCGACCTCGTCGAGCAGCTTCCGGAGTTCGCTCACGCATTTGCGCGGCACGATCACGTCCGGCATGCCGGCAGCACCGTCCGGCCGGGCGACGGTGACGCGGGCGAGGCGGTGGCCGTCGGTCGCCGCCGCCTTCAGGAGCGGTTGCGCCTCGTCGGTCACGTGCAGGAAGATGCCGTTCAGATAATAGCGCGTCTCCTCGGTGGAGATCGCGAAGCGCGTCTTGTCGATGATCTGCATCAGCGCCGCCGCCGGCAGTTCGAAACGCGTCGGCAGTTCGCCCTCGGCGATAACCGGGAAGTCGTCGCGCGGCAGCGTCGACAGGTTGAACCGCGCACGGCCGGCGACGACCAGCATCTTGCCGTCGGCGGCGCTGATCTGGACCTGCGATCCCTCGGGCAGCTTGCGTGCGATGTCGAACAGGGTGTGGGCGGACACGGTCGTCGCACCAGGGGTATCGACCTGCGCCTCGACGGTCTCGACCACCTGGAGATCGAGATCGGTCGCCATGAGCTTCAGCCCGCCGCCCGCGCTCGCCTCCATCAGGACGTTCGACAGGATCGGGATGGTGTTGCGCCGCTCGACCACCGACTGGACATGGCTGAGGCTC
>CAXTTP010000410.1:0-2282 GCA_964247195.1 uncultured Sphingomonadaceae bacterium | reverse complement strand
CCACCTCGGCATAGCCGGCGGCGCCCTGCCGATCGAGCATATATTGGCCGAGCGCCCGGTTGAGCCGCGCCACCCCGCCGCGCAGCACCGCGAAACGCGCGCCGGAAATGGCGGCGGCACTCTCGAAATCGAGACCGAGCGGACCGGCAAAATCGGGATGCTCGCGCGGCGCGAAGTCGAACGCGCGCGGCGTGCCCCAGCGCGCCACCTCGACATTGTCGTCCTCGTCGGCGCCTTCGGGCGCGTCGGCGGCGGGCAGGTTGGGGATGGCGGCAAGCTGCTCCCCGAGCGTCGCCGCGACCGTGGCACTTTCCGCCTCCAGCTCCGGCATCCGCAGCTTGATCGCGGCGACCTCCGCCATCAACGCGTCGGCGCCTGCATCGTCGCGCTTCGCCTTCGCCTGACCGATCGCCTTGGATGCCTCGTTGCGGCGGGCCTGCGATGCCTGCAATTCGGTTTCCAGTGCACGCCGCCGTGCGTCCAGCGCCATTATATCCGCCGCGCAGGCGGGCAGCCCGCGTGTGGCCAAGCCGGCGTCGAAGGCGGCGGGATCGTCCCGGATCAGGCGAATGTCGTGCATGGCGCCCGGCTATACGGCCGCGTGGCTCGCAGGCAACCCTCCACCGGGCAGCGCGTTCACCGGGCGACATCCCATAAAGGAGAGACCCTATGCGCGTATCCCACAACAGCCTCGTCGTCGTCGCCGATGGCCGCAAGATGCTGTTCTTCCGCAACCAGGGCGATGCGACCAACCTGAAGCTCACCGTCGTTCACGCCGAGGAGCAGGACAACCCGGCCGACCGCGATCAGAAGACGGACTCGGCCGGTCGCGGTTCCTCGCCGCAGGGTGGCAGCGGCAACACGCTGGGCGAGGCCGATTTTCACCAGCAGGAGGAGGATCGCTTCGCCGCCGAAACCGCCGCGCTGCTCAAGCGGCGCGCGCTGGGTGGCGAGTTCGAAAAGCTCATCATCGTCGCGCCACCGCGCACGCTCGGCGAGCTGCGCAAACACTATCACAAGGAAGTGAGCGACCGGATCGAAGGCGAACTCGCCAAGGATCTGACCGGCCATCCGGTGAGCGAGATCGAGAAGATCCTGCTTGCCTCCAGCTGATCGGATGCCGCCGATATGGCGCTTTGCCGCGCTGTAGGCGCGTTTCGTCGATCGGCCGGGGAACCGTTCCGGCTGATCGCGTTGGTCTAACCGGCTATAATCACCATCCGGAGTACGACATGCAGACTTTCACCCCCTTCGCCGCAGCGGCCCTGATGCTCGTCGCTGCCCCGGCCTTCGCACAGAGCGCGCCGGCCGCGGGTGCCCCGGCTGCGACGACGGCCGCCGCCGCCTCGACCGCGACGGCTCCGGCTCCCGGTCAGACGGTCTATGACACGGCCGGCGGCGTCGTCGGCACGATCGACAAGATCGAAGGCACCGCCGCCGTGATCGCGACCGGCACCAACAATGTCGGCCTGCCGCTCACCTCCTTTGCGATGGGGCCGAACGGTCCGGTCATCGCGATGACGAAGGCGCAGGTCGATGCCGCCGCCGCCGGTGCGAAGGCCAGCACGGCCGCCGCGGTAACGGCCGGCGCCACCGTGAAGGACACGTCCGGCGGCACGGTTGGCACGATCAAGTCGGTCGATGGCGAATATGCGTTGCTCGATACCAGCAAGGTGCAGGTGAAGCTGCCGGTCACCGCCTTCGCCACGCAGGGCAGCGGGCTGGTCGTGGGCATGACGAAGGCGCAGATCGAGGCGGCCGCTGCTGCCAGCAAGCCGGCACCCGCCGGGAAGTAATGGAATTGTCGGGAAGGGTCGGGCAAAAGCCCGGCCCTTCTGCCACATGCGAGTTGCTCAGGCTCGGCCGGTTTCAGGCCGTTTTCTTCGCCAGCCTCTTGCGCAGCACGAGCGCACCGGCCGCCCCGCCGAACAGGATCACCATCGGCGGGGCGGGCACCGGCTCCGGCCCGTTGCTGCTCGTGCCGCTAGACCCGTTGCTCGAGCTTGACGAGGAGGTGCTGCCGCTGGTCGTGCTGCTGGTGCTGCCGGACGTGCTGCCGCTGCTACCCGTTGATCCGGTGCTACCCGTCGATCCCGTGCTACCAGTCGACCCCGTGCTGCTGCTCGTTCCCGTGCTTCCGCTGGAACCGGTGCTGCTGCTCGTCCCCGTGCTTCCGCTCGAACCGGTGCTGCCGCTCGTGCCCGTGCTGCCACCCGAGCCCGTGCTGCTGGACGAGGCCGAAGACCCGCTGCTGGCGCTGGACGAGGAGGTCGACGACGAAC
>CAXTTP010000409.1:0-2293 GCA_964247195.1 uncultured Sphingomonadaceae bacterium | reverse complement strand
CCGGCGGGTTCGTGCTGACCCACGACCGGCTCGACGATCTCGTGCCGATCGAGCCGGCGCGGATGGCGGATCGCCAGATCATCGAGTGGGACAAGGACGACATCGATGCGCTGAAGTTCATGAAGGTCGATGTGCTTGGCCTAGGCATGCTCGGCTGCATGAACCGCGCCTTCAACATGCTCGAGCAGGATAAGGGCATCCGCGTCGGCCTGGCCGACCTCCAGGACGACGATCCGGCGGTGTACGCGATGATCCAGAAGGCCGATACGCTCGGCACCTTCCAGATCGAGAGCCGCGCGCAGATGTCGATGTTGCCGCGGATGAAGCCGCGCCGGTTCTATGACCTCGTCATTCAGGTCGCGATCGTCCGGCCGGGGCCGATCCAGGGCGACATGGTTCATCCCTATCTGCGGCGCCGCGAGGGGCTGGAGAAGCCGGAATATCCCCGACCCGAGTTGCGCGCGGTGCTGGAAAAGACGCTAGGCGTGCCGCTGTTTCAGGAACAGGCGATGAAGGTCGCGATCGTAGGCGCGGGCTTCACGCCGGCCGAAGCGGACCAGTTGCGCCGCGCCATGGCGACGTTCAAGGTCACCGGTGGCGTATCGCACTTCTCGGAGAAGCTGGTCGAGGGAATGGTCTCCCGCGGCTATCCTCGCGACTTCGCCGAGCGTACCTTCCGCCAGCTCGAGGGCTTCGGCTCCTACGGCTTTCCCGAGAGTCACGCGGCGAGCTTCGCCAAAATTTCCTATGCCTCGAGCTGGATGAAGCATCACCATCCCGACGTCTTCTGTGCTTCGCTCATGAACGCGCAGCCGATGGGGTTCTACGCCCCCGCACAGATCGTCCGCGACGCTCAGGCGCACGATGTCGAGGTCAGGCCCCCGTGCGTCAACGCGAGCCGCTGGGACTGCACGTTGGAGCCGACCGGCGGTCGCTATCTCGCGGTTCGGCTCGGCCTGCGCCAGGTGCGCGGGCTGTCGAACGCCGACGGCGCTGCGATCGTAGACGCGCGCAGCACGACGCTGTTCGATTCCGTCGAGGATGTGTGGCGCCGATCCGGTGTCCAGCGTGCCGCGATCGAGAAGCTGGCGGATGCCGATGCATTTCATGCCTTCGGCGCCGACCGGCGGCAGGGCCTATGGAAGGTGAGGGGCCTTGGCGAGGCGCCGCTGCCGCTGTTCGCGGCTGCTTACCGTGTCGGGGAAACGATCAGTGCCGAAGGCATCGAGCCGTCGGTGGAGCTCCGTCCTCTCACGGACGGTCGCGAAGTGATCGAAGATTACCGCTCGCTGCAGCTTTCGCTGCGGGCGCATCCGCTGACGTTTGTTCGCGATGAGCTCGCGCGACGTGGCGTGACCAAATGCGCCGAACTCGCCAGCATTCGGGATGGCCGCCATGTCGAGGTCGCCGGCATCATTCTCGTCCGGCAAAAGCCGGGCAGCGCGAAAGGCGTCCTTTTCATTACGATCGAAGACGAGACGGGAATCGCGAACGGCATCCTGTGGCCCGATCGGTTCGAGCGGCAACGCCGCACCATCATGTCCGCGTCGATGATCGGCATAAAGGGCAGGGTGCAGAAGGAAGGCGAGGTGATCCACGTCATCTGCGATCGGATCATCGACCATGGCGATCTTCTGCACCGCGTCGGCGACATGTCGTTCCCGCACAAGACGGGCAGGGGGGACGCCGGACAGCATCCCGGCTCGCCTGACCGCGGTGACAAGGGCTGGAACCCGGAGCCGCGGAATTGCTACTGGCCACCGCATGCCGACGGCATGGATCCCGAAGAGGCCATTCGCTCTAAATCGCACGACTTTCGTTGAGCGGTGGCGAAGCTCGCTCGCCACCAGCGCGTCGTCATCGCGCTATCGGTCCATATCCTACGGAGCGGCGTCGCCCGCTGCTCGGACGCGCGCGTGGACGGCGTGGAGGTTCGCTTGGCGCTTCGGTGCCTGCTTCCGCATTGCCCGGAGCGTTGGCCGCTCGAGCTTTATTGGGATGCCGCGCGCCAAGAGAATGAGATTGGCAGGGCACAGGGGGTAACCGCTGCGTTCAACGGCATTGTCCGTCAGCTACGTCGCGCAGGCCGATATGAGGAAGTGCTGGATCAGTGAGAATGAGTCCGCCCGCATCGTAGGTTGAGGCACCTCGGGGTCGTGCCGCCAGATGCCAAGGATCGATGCGATCGACGCTTCCGTCCGCCGCGGCCCTAGCCCTCGACGTCCGCGGCGGTCAGCAGGATCGGGGGCTCCCCGCCGAGCCGCTTGACGAACTCGCGCTGCGCTATGCGGTG
>CAXTTP010000408.1:0-2296 GCA_964247195.1 uncultured Sphingomonadaceae bacterium | reverse complement strand
CATATGCGCATCCTCCGCGCCGTGCGGCGTGCCGCGGCGCTGATGGGCGAGGCTGATGTCCTCGACCATCGGCCCATCGGTCTTCACGCCGCGCAGATAGACCGCGGCGGCCTTCAGCGGGCGCCGGACGGTATCCATCACCGCCGTCGCCTCGAAGCCGGAATGGACCATGCAGTCGGCGCATTTCTCGTAGTTGCCGACGCCATACTGGTCCCAATCGGTATTTTCCATCAGCTCGGCATAGGTCGGGACATAGCCCTCGCCTAGCAGGTAGCAGGGCTTCTGCCAGCCGAACACGGTCCGCGTCGGATTGCCCCACGGCGTGCACTTGTAGGCCTGGTTGCCGGCCAGGAAGTCGAGGAACATGGTCGATTGGCTGAGCGGCCACTCGCGCCCGCCGCGGCCCCTTGCGAGCACCTCGCGGAACAGCTGCTTGGTCTTGGTGCGGTTGAGGAAACTCGTCTGGTCCGGCGCGCGCTCATAGCTGTAGCCCGGCGACACCGTGATCCCGTCGAGCCCGATCGCCTTCATCTCGTCGAGGAATCGCGCCACCCGCTCGGGATCGGCATCGTTGAACAGCGTGCAGTTGATCGAGACGCGGAAGCCGCGCTCCTTGGCGAGCCGGATCGCCGCCGTCGCCGTCTGGTAGACGCCGTCCAGCGACACCGACTTGTCGTGCATCGCCTCGTCGCCGTCGAGATGAATCGACCAGGTGAAGCCGGGATCCGGCTTGTACTGGTCGATCTTCTTCTGGAGGAGCAGCGCGTTGGTGCAGAGGATGACGAACTTCTTGCGCGTCAGATAGCCCTCTACGATCCGCGGCATGTCGCGGTGGAGCAAGGGCTCGCCACCCGCGATCGAGACCACCGGCGCGCCGCATTCGTCGATCGCCGCCATGCACTGTTCGTAGGACAGGCGCTGGTTCAGGATCTCGTCCGGATAGTCGATCTTGCCGCAGCCCTTGCAGGCCAGATTGCAGCGGAACAGCGGCTCGAGCATCAGCACCAGCGGATAGCGCTTGCTGCCCGCGATATGCCGGCCGACGATATAGGTCCCGATCCGGAGAACCTGCGAGAACGGGATGCCCATAAACTAGACCTCTACTTCCGCCTTGGCGCGCGGCGCAAGCCGCCGGAGCTCCGGCGGCAGGCGGAACTCGATCTTTTCCTCGATGCCGTCGAGCGTCTCGACCGTCACCGGCCGGTGACGGCCGATCGCCGCGATCACGCCTTGCACCAGTTCCTCGGGTGCCGACGCGCCGGCGGTGACGCCGATCACCTCGGCGCCGTCGAGCCAGGCGGGATCGAGCCCCGCGCCATCCTCGAGCAGATAGCTCGGCAAGCCCTCTTCCTCGCCGATCTCGCGCAGGCGGTTGGAGTTCGAGCTGTTAGGCGCACCGACCACCAGCAGCATGTTTGCGACGCGGCACAGGTCGCGCACCGCCGTCTGGCGGTTCTGGGTGGCGTAGCAGATGTCCTTCACGTCCGGCCCGACGACGTCGGCGAAGCGTGCCTCGAGCGCGGCGATGATCGCGCGGGTATCGTCGACCGAGAGCGTCGTCTGGGTGACATAGGCGATCGGCGCATCGGCCGGGAGGTCGAGCGTGGCGACATCCTCGACCGAGCCGGCGAGCCACACCGTGCCCTCGATCTGGCCGAGCGTGCCGACCACCTCGGGATGGCCGGCATGGCCGATGAGGACGAGGTGGCGGCCTGCCTTGACATAACGGCGGCCCTGGAAATGGACCTTGCGGACCAGCGGGCAGGTCGCATCCAGCACCGAAAGCTCGCGCGACGCCGCCTCGGCCTCGACCTCGCGGGCGACGCCATGGGCGCTGAACACCGCGACCTCCCCGACGGGCACGTCGCTCAGATCCTCGACGAAGACCGCGCCCTTCGCGCGCAGCGTTTCGACGACGTGGCGGTTGTGGACGATCTCGTGCCGCACGAACACGGGCGCGCCGACGCGGTCGAGCGCCTGATCGACGATATCGATGGCGCGGATCACCCCCGCACAAAAGCCGCGGGGCTGAGCCAGGACGACCTTCACCATGAGCCCTCCATCGGAGGCATAAACCATCTTATGCCTTAGTGCGCTGCGGCGAGAAGCGGCAAGCGCTTTCGCCGCAGCATGGTTTATCGTCCCCCCGCCCCACTGCCCAGTTGAACCGGGGTAATGTTCGCGCCTGGGCGTTCAGCCGCAGTTAGGGGAGGCGCGCGCAGTTCGCGCCGCCACGCAACGGGAGAAGAGCATGTCCGCCGGACGCCTGATGATTGCCGCGGGCGCGGCGCTGCTC
>CAXTTP010000407.1:0-2303 GCA_964247195.1 uncultured Sphingomonadaceae bacterium | reverse complement strand
GGACGACGCCGTTCTCGATCCGCTGCGGCGGCACCTGGACCGCGGCGAGATAGCCCTCGCGCCGCAGGATCGTCGCGGCGGCATCGCGAATCTCGCAGACCGCGGCGATCGGCACGGTCTTGCCGATGAAGGATTCATAAGCCGGACGCAGCAGCTCGGGCGAGACCGCCCGCAGATTGTCGAACGACACCGACGAAAGCGTTACCGTCACGTTGGCGAACCGCGGATCGGCAAGCGCGCATGGCGCGCGCTCGATGCCGCCTTCCACCGTCAGCCGGGAAGGCGCACGCCGGTCCGGGCCGACCGGCACGCGTTCGATCTCCTCGCGCGTCGGCGCGCCGCCGCCGGCGACCTGGGCGCCGGCCGGAGCCGCGAAGCCCGCGACCGAGCAGAGAAGGAACGTGACGCGTCCCGTGTTACGAAAGGATTTCATTCACGCCCCCCTGGCGCCAAGCTGAAGCTGAACCCCGTCGTGACCGTGCAGGCTTACAGCCGGGCAAGTCCACCGTCGTGTAATCGGCCGCCGCCGGCCACCCCGCAGGCGAGCGAGCGGCGATTGCAACGGACAGTCATCCCTGCGACCCTCGGGACAGACTCGCGGCCGGCTTCTACGCCGGTCCGCCATGCCTTGCTGCTATCAGTCGTACCGCCTCCGTTCAAGGCGCAAACATGGCGGTGCCCGGCTCAGCCGCCGTTCGCGACCGCCGCGTCCGGCACCGCCACGGTATCGATCAGCAGGTCGAGCTGGGCGCTGCAATCATTCTTGATCAGCATCGCCGCGAGATCCTCCAGGCCTTGCCGCTGCGCGCCGAGGACCACGAAGCGCACGCTGGTCGGCTGCGCCGCGCCCGGGACGCTGATCCGGTATTGTGCGCCGGAGGTGATCGGCAACGACGCGGGCCACGCCGCGGTCGACGAATCCTGGGGCCATGCCAGCGTCTCGCTGGGGCCGTTCGGCGCGCCGCTTACCGTCACCGAATCCGAATTCGGCACGCCTGCGCGCCACATCGTGACGGCCGTGGGATCGGCGACGCAAACGGTCGCACTCTTGTCGACGTCGACGTACCAGATGTTGGGGCTTCGCGGCGGTCCTGCCTGCATGCTGCGGACGGCTCCGATCCGTGCCCGCCGGTCCCCCCGCTGGGAGACCAGCGCTGCGAAGGTCGAGCGCGAATCCGCGGCCAGGCTGCTCGCCGCCACCGGGCTGAACGTGCCCGGGCCGGCGAAGGTGCGGGTGCCGCGGCCATCGAGCACGACGACCTGATCGCTCGCCTTGAGCACGATCCGCGCGGTGTCCGCGATCGCCATGCCCGGAGGATAGCTCTTGGCGGACGGTCCGGTCGACCGGACGACCAGCGTCTCCGCCGAAGCCGCGCCCGCCACGCAGGCGATCAGCAGCGCGGCGCCGACCGCTTGTACCCTATACCTATCATTCCAAGACAAAGCTTCCTCCCGGTCCCACCGCGTGGAGACGATACACCAAACATTCCAGCGCCGCATCATCGGGGCGTTCGGCCGCGTAGCGCTGGATCGCCTCCAATGCGTCATCGTCACCTTGGTCGAACCGCGTGAGCAGCGCTGTGAGGCGGGTCACATCTTCGCGGGATGCATCGGGCACCGGTTCGAATATCTCGATCGGCGTCGATCGTCCCCGCACGCACACCCGGCCGAGCGGTCGGAAGCTGTCGATCGTGGAGGCCGCGATCGCCGGCGCGCTCATCAGCACGGTCGACTTGAGCTGCTTGTTCGCACTTTCCAGCCGCGACGCGCAGTTCATGCTGTCCCCGAGCGCGGTATACTGGATGCGGCCCTCGCCGCCGAAATTACCGACGATCGCCTCGCCGCGATGCACGCCGACGCGGGTGCAGCCGAGCGGCGGCACGCCCTCCGGTGCATTGCGGCGGAACGCCTCGCCGGCCTGGAAGATCTCGATCGCCGCGCGTGCCGCCCGGTCGGCGTCATCGGGCCGGGCGATCGGCGCCCCCCAGAACGCCACGACCGCGTCGCCGACGAACTTGTCCAGGGTGCCGCCATTGCGCAGCACGATCGCGCTCAGCGTATCGAGATAGTTGTTGAGGAGGAAGGCGACCATCTCGGCCGGGATTGCGTGGCTCAGCTTGGTGAAGCCTTCGAGGTCGCTGAACAGCGCGTAGATCTGCCGCTTTTCGCCATGCAGCGAGAGCCGGTCGGGATCGCGCAGGATCTCGTTGGCGATATCGGCGGGGAGATATTTGCCCAGCGCCGACTGCGCGAAGCGGCGCTGGTCCGACTGGACCGAGCGCGCCGCCGTACCGACCGCGGAA
>CAXTTP010000406.1:0-2307 GCA_964247195.1 uncultured Sphingomonadaceae bacterium | reverse complement strand
GCGGTCAGCCGCAGCCAGTCCGGAATGTGATTGTGGAGCGGGCAATGCGTCGCGCAATAAGGCACGCCGCATTGCGAGCAGCGCGACGACTGCTCCTCGGCCTTCTCAATTGCGTACACGCGCGCGATCTCGGCAAAGTCTTCATTCCGCTCGTCGGCGGCGCGCTTGGACGGATAGTCCTGGCCGACCCGCACGAACTTCAGCATCGGATTGTCAGCCATGACCTGCTCCCTCCGGAGTCGCATAGCGGCTCGTCTAGGCAAAGTCACGGCAAAATGACACTATAGGACAGCTAAGCTGACATAATATTGAGCGAGATGAACGGTTCTTCTGTTTGGCCGATCGCTCGTAGACCTTGTAAGGCCGTGCCGGCCCTATCTTGAGAGAAGCCAGATCAATGCAGCGCTGCCTGCTATGATGCGGTACCACGCGAATGGCGCAAAGCCGCGGCGCGAGACGATCCCGACGAACCAGCGGATGACGACAAGCGCGACCGCGAACGAGACGACGAAGCCGATCGCGATATCGCCGGCATAGGCATTGCCGAGCTCGTGGCGCGATTTCCAGAGCGCGAGCGCGGTCGCGCCGAACATCGTCGGAATCGCCAGGAAGAAGCTGTACTCCGCGGCGATCTTGCGCTCGACGCCTAGCAGCAATGCACCCATGATCGTCGCGCCGGACCGGCTGACCCCCGGGATCATCGACAGGCACTGCACCACGCCGATGCCGAGCGCGGTGCGCCAGCCCATCGTCTCGACCGCGTGCGTAGTCGGCTGGCGCACCAGTCGCTCGATCAGCAGGATGGCTATACCGCCGACGATCAGCGCGACCGCTACGATCACCGGCCGCTCGAGCATTGCCCGGATCGCCGAATAGGCGACCGCGCCGACCAGCGCCGCCGGCAGGAAGCCAAGCAGCACGTTGCGGGTGAAGTGGATCGCATCCGGCTCGCGCCGCGCGAGCCCGGCGAGGACGTGCGCGAAGCGCTGCCGGTACACCACCAGCACCGCCAGGATCGCGCCGAGCTGGATCACGATGTCGAACGTGGTCGAGCTTTTCGGCAGGCGCAGGATCGCGCCGGCGAGCACGAGATGGCCGGTCGAGGAAACCGGGATGAACTCGGTCACCCCTTCGAGGAGACCGAGCAGGAGGACGAGGAGAAGCGGGATGTGCATCATGGCTCGCGGCAGGGCGGCGCCGGGGCGGCCGCGGGAAAGATCGCTCGGCTCAGGCCGACTTCATGTCGCCGAACCGGCCGTGCCGGCGATAGCGCACCAGCCACGCGGGCGCGACTGCGGCGAGCGGCGCCGGTGCGATCCCGAACGCGGCGAAGCCCGGCATGTCGGCCGCCACGACGTTGTCGCGCTGGAGCATGCGGAACTGGTCGTCCGTGATCGGTGCGCCGGGGAGCCAGCCGGTCAGCCGGGCGAGCAGTCCGGCGGCCTCGTCCGGCACCTCGATCAGCGGCCGGGGGCGCCCGGTCGCGCCAGCGATCCAGCGGTTGAGCTCGATCATCGTCAGCACCTCGGGTCCGCCGAGCTCGTAGGTCTCGCCGCCATGGGCGGCAGGGTCAAGCGCGGCTGCAGCAATGGCGCGCGCGGCGTCGCCAACCCAGGCGGGTTGCAGCCGCGCCGCGCCGCGGATCACCGGCAGCAGCGGCAGCAGCCGGGCAAGGCCGGCGAAGCGGTTCACGAAATGATCCTCGGCGCCGAACAGCACGGACGGCCGGACGATCGTCGCCCGGGGAAAGGCCTGCCGCGCCGCCGCCTCGCCGGCCGCCTTGCTGCGGCCATAGACCGATGTCGAGGCGGGATCGGCGCCGATCGCGGAAATCTGGACGAAGGCCGCCGCATCCGCCGCCGCGGCCGCCCGTGCGGCGTTGCCCGCGCCCGTGTCATGGACCCGCTCGAAATCGCCCTTGAAGATGCCGACGAGATTTACGACCGCGCTCGATCCTTCCGCCGCGCGGCGCGCGCTGTCGGCATTCAGGATGTCGGCGGCAACGAACTGGGTCTGGCCGAGGCCGCCCAGCGTCTTGAGGAACCAGGCGTTGGAAGGGTCGCGCTCGGCGATACGGACGCGCGCGCCGCTCTTCATCAGCGCCTGCGCGACATAGCGGCCGAGGAAGCCGCCGCCGCCGAAGAGCGTCACCACCTGATCCATAACAAGCCGCATCCCGAGTGTAGCCCCGCTCGCCCGGCCATGCCGTCCCCGCTCGCGGTTGACAAGCGCGGAGGCGGCCCGCTAAGCGCCGCCGCCTACCCCGTGCCCAGATGGCGGAATTGGTAGACGCACCAGCTTCAGGTG
>CAXTTP010000405.1:0-2319 GCA_964247195.1 uncultured Sphingomonadaceae bacterium | reverse complement strand
GGCGCCGGCTCAGTCGCCCTTGTCGAGTGGCGGCATCGTGCGCGTCCGCAGCAGCGCGGCTTCCGCGTCGCAGCCGGATGGCGGTGCGGCGCCGCCGGCCCGCAGCGCGTCGAGCTCCGCGCGGGCGGCGGCAAGATCGGCCTTGTAGGCCGCCTTGGTCTGGACCAGCGCCATCGTCGCCGTGGCCGAGATCATGCCGGCTTCGACGGCGCTCTCATTGTGCGCGCCGCAGACGAAGCGGCTGTCGCCATATGCGCGGCCCCGCTCGAGGATCTGCTGCGCCCGGTCCGGCGCGAGGCTGGTAAGGACCAGCGCCCACGTCCACCCCCAGGTGGTGTGACCGGAAGGGTAATCGTAGCTGGGCCGGCCGCGAGCCCGATCGAGCAGCTCGGCCTCGGGCTGGCAGATCCGGCCATGATCGATCACGTACGGCCGTTCCCGCTGATAGAAGTTCTTAGCGCGGCCGGTCGCCTTGCTCGTGTCGACGCCGGCGCGCTGGACCAGCGCCGTCAGTTTCGGCGCGTTTTGCGGGGTCAACGACACACCCGCCGCGCAGCTGAAATCGCGCAGGAGTGCCGGTACCGCGCTGTCGGCGTCGGCCGTGGCGAGCTGCCAGCGCGCGCTGCCGATCATGTGCCGGGTTGCCCGGAAGATCTTGCGGTCGGTGGCGTAGCGCGGGTCACCGGGTCTCGGTGCCGGCTCGAGGATCGGCGCGACGTCGATCTCGCCGGGGGCGAGATAGCCGGCGTTCGGCGCTGCCGGCGCGCTTGCGGCGAGCATCAGCGCGGAGGTCAGCGACAGCGAAAGCCAGCTCTTCATCGCGCACCCTCGCCCGATCGGTGGTACGGTGCTCTACGCCGGCCCGGGCCGGCTAGGAAGAGCCCGTGCCGGCGGCAAATCGGACGGACCCAAGCACGCCTTCGTAGGTTGGGAAACCATCGGACCTTGGGCGTGGACCATCGGAGGCAGCATGCAGTTCACCGTCAACGGCGAGCGGATCGAGGCGACGTTCGATCTGCGCACCTCACTGCTCGATCTGCTCCGCGACCATCTCGGGCTCACCGGCTCGAAGAAGGGCTGCAACCAGGGGGCGTGCGGCGCCTGCACGGTGCTGGTCGACGGCCAGCGCATCAACGCCTGCCTCGCCCTCGCCGTGCAGTATCAGGACCGCGACATCGTGACGGTCGAGGGGCTCGGCGATGGCGACGGGCTGCATCCGCTGCAGCGCGCCTTCATCGAGCATGACGGCTTCCAGTGCGGCTATTGCACGCCGGGCCAGCTCTGCTCGGCAGTGGCGATGGCGGACGAGGTCGCGCGCGGGATGCCGAGCGTCGTCACCGCCGACCTTACTGCCGAGACGATGCGGCTCGACCATGACGAGCTGCGCGAGCGGATGAGCGGCAATCTGTGCCGCTGCGGCGCCTATAACGGCATCGTCGAGGCGATCGCCGGGGTCTACGCCACGGAAGACGCGATGAAGGAGCCGGCATGACGCCTTTCAGCTACGCCCGCGCCAAGGATGCGCCCGACGCGGTTCGGCTCGCCGGCGCCGTTAGCGGCACCAAATATCTCGGCGGCGGCACCAACCTCGTCGACCTGATGCGCGAGACCATCGAGCGGCCTGAGGCACTGGTCGACGTGACCGGGCTGTCCACAGCGATCGAGGCGCGCGAGGGTGGCGGCATGCTCATCGGCGCGGCCGCCACCAACAGCGCGCTCGCCGCCGACCGGACGGTGCGCCGCGACTTTCCGCTGCTCGCCCGTGCGATCCTTGCCGGCGCGAGCGGTCAGATCCGCAACATGGCGACGGTCGGCGGCAACATCCTCCAGCGCACGCGCTGCACCTATTTCTACGACGACGCCGCGCGCTGCAACAAGCGGACGCCGGGCGCCGGCTGCGACGCGATCGACGGTTTCAACCGCATCCATGCGATCCTCGGCGCCTCGCCGGCCTGCGTCGCGACGCACCCGTCCGACATGTGCGTGGCGCTCGCCGCGCTTGATGCCGTCGTCCATGTCGAGGGCCCGCAAGGCCCACGGAGCATCAGGCTGGTCGACCTTCACCGCCTGCCGGGCGGCCGCCCCGACCTCGACACGGAGCTTGCCGCCGGAGAGCTGATCACCGCGGTCGAGCTGCCCCCGCTGCCGTTCGCGCGCCGCTCCGCCTATCGCAAGGTGCGCGATCGGGCGAGCTACGCGTTCGCACTCGTCTCAGTCGCCGCCGCGCTCGAGGTGGCGGAAGACGGCACGGTCCGCGACGTGCGGCTGGCGCTGGGCGGCGTCGCCCACAAGCCGTGGCGCGCGTGGAAGGCGGAGGAG
>CAXTTP010000404.1:0-2348 GCA_964247195.1 uncultured Sphingomonadaceae bacterium | reverse complement strand
GATCAGCGCCGACTGGTTGAAGCCGCGCGACCAGATCCGCCAGCGATGCAGCGGCACCGGCGCCACCAGCATGTCCCGATCGGCGGGGGCGAGGCGCGCGAGATGGCGCGCGATCGTCTCGGCGAGGCCGGCGCGCCTGCCGTGCTTCAGCCGGATCGCGACGCCGCGCGCGATCTCGCCATAAGCGACCGCGGCGCGCACGCCATCCAGGGCCGGCGGATCGCGCAGGCAGGCGCCGCAGAGCGTGCCCGGCCCGGCATCGATCTCGAACGGTGCGCCGCAGCCGGCGCAGCCCGGCCCGCCGAGGAACTCGAGGCGCATCCAGCATGCCGCGCAGAAGCGGTGATCCTCGGCGACGACCGCGCCGCAGCCGGGACAGCGCGGCGGCAGCGCGAAGGCGACTAGGCTTGCCGCCATCCCGCCGATCCCTGCCAAGCCTCGCTTCATGCGCCCGCTTGTCCCGCGCGGCGGGGCGCTGCACAAGCGCCCGCGATGGCCGATCCGGAAATCTTCGATCGCACGCTCCGCCGCCGCCGCCGCGACCGGGCGGCGCCGGGCTTCGCCGCGCACGACTTCCTGCGCGCGCATGCCGCCTCCGAGCTGATCGCCAGGCTCGACGGCGTGACTCGCCAGTTCGGCCGCGCGCTCGATCTCGGCTGCATGGACGGGGCGCTCGCCGACCAGCTCGCCGCCAGGATGAAGGTCATCAGCGCCGATCCGGGCCAGAACTTCGCTCACGCCGCGCGCGGCGTGCAATGCGACGAGGACCGGCTTCCCTTCGCGGATGCCAGCTTCGATCTGGTCGTCGCGGCGGGCGGACTGGAGACGGTCAACGACCTGCCCGGCTGCCTGGCGCTGATCCGCCGCATCCTCGTGCCGGACGGCCTGTTCCTCGGCGCGCTCGTCGGCGCCGGCAGCCTTGCCCGGCTGCGCTCGGCGGTGCTCGCCGCGGACATAGCCGCCGGCATGGCGGCGCCGCGCATCCACCCGCAGATCGATGTCCGCGCCGCCGGCGACCTCCTCTCCCGCGCCGGCTTTGCGCTGCCGGTGGCGGATGGCGAGCGGGTAGCGGTGCGCTACGGTGATCCGCTGCGGCTGATCGGCGACCTGCGCGGCATGGCCGGGACGAACCTGCTGCGCGGCCGCCGGCCGCCCCTCCGACGCTCGATGCTGGCGCCGCTGCTGGCCGATTTCGCCGCCGCGGCCGACCCTGACGGGCGCACCGCCGAGACCTTCCAGATCGTCTATCTGGCGGGCTGGTCCCCGGCTCCCAGCCAACCGCTGCCGGCGCGCCGCGGCAGCGCCACCCACTCGCTCGCCGATGCGCTGCGGACCGGCAAGGGCGACGAGCTCTAGAGCAGCGCGTCGAGCAGCCCGATCAGCGGCACGTCGGCCGGCGGCATCGCCAACGCGTGCATGTCGAGCGGCCGCACCCAGCGTAGCGCGGTGGCGTCGAGCGGCTGCGGCAGGCCCCGCCACTTGCGGCAGATGTAGAGCAGCAGGAGCAGCGGCCGGTCGTCGATCCGTGCGCTGGCGAAGGTCGCCGGCGCGAGGCAGGCGGTATCGGTGGCGATGCCCAATTCCTCGTCGAGCTCGCGGATCAGCGCCGCTTCCGGCGTCTCGCCCTCCTCGACCTTGCCGCCCGGAAATTCCCAAAGGCCCGCCATGCTCTTGCCCGGCGCGCGCTGCTGCAGGAGCACGCGACCGTCGGCGTCGACAAGCGCTGCCGCGACGACGATCAGCAACGCGGTAGAAACTTTATTAACATCGAGCCCATAGTCTTGCCCCGGCCGAACCGCGCGCCAGGCAAACGGGAATGACGATGATCCCTCCGATCGGCAAGCTCCTGCGTGACGAAAGTGGCGGCACGGCCATCGAATATGGCTTCATCCTCGCGTTGGTAGTGCTGGCGTTGATGGCGACGTTGATCGCCTTCGCCTCTGCCTCGCACGACATCTGGACCAACATCTCGGACAAGGTGACCTCGGCCGGTACTTGAGTTACCTGGCGATTCATCTTTGGTTAGTCATCATAATTGCAGATGACCCGAGAAACCCCACCGTCATTAAATTTTTGGCAACGCCGACCAACTAGGCAAGCCGATGTCGTCCTCATCCTAGAGGCGGCCGGGAATGTGGACTTCTGAAGCTTTGGAACCGAGGAGACCTAATATGCAGTTCGTTCGCAAGATGATCAAGGACAACAAGGGCGCGACCGCCATCGAGTACGGCCTGATCGCCGCCCTCATCGCCGTCGCCGCGATCACCGCGATGTCGAGCCTGGGCAAGCAGCTCACGAACACCTTCAACAACGTCACGAAGAACATGAAGGCCACCTAAGTCGGGCTT
>CAXTTP010000403.1:0-2348 GCA_964247195.1 uncultured Sphingomonadaceae bacterium | reverse complement strand
GCGACGAGAACATGCCGGCGATCCGCGCCAGCGTGCCCGCCTCATTGTCGACGAGAACGGAGAGCGTGTGGCGCTCGGCGGCTTCGGGTTTGATATGCATGTTCGGTCTCGATCAGGGCGATGCCGGCAGGAACCGGCATCCGACGGGGACAAGCGGCCTCAGGCGGCGATCGTCAGACTAGCGCCTTGGCCTCGTCGTCCATCTCGCCCGATACCTCGTTGGCCTGGAGGATCATGTCGGTATGCGCCGCGCCGGACGGGATCATCGGGAAGCAGTTGGCCAGCTTGGCAACGCGGCAGTCGACCATTACCGGCCCGTCGGCGGCGAGCATCGCGGCGATGCCGTCGTCGAGCTGATCCGGCCGCTCGATCCGCAGCCCGGTCCAGCCATAGGCCTCGGCCAGCTTCACGAAGTCCGGCAGCGCCTCGCTATAACTCTCTGAATAGCGGCTTGAATAAGTGAGCTCCTGCCACTGGCGGACCATCCCCATATACTCGTTGTTGAGGATGAATACCTTCACCGGCAAGCGATACTGAGCCGCGGTCGACATTTCCTGGATGTTCATCAGGATCGACGCCTCGCCGGCGATGTCGATCACCAGCGCGTCCGGGTTGCCTATCTGGGCACCGATCGCCGCCGGAAGGCCGTAGCCCATCGTGCCGAGGCCGCCCGAGGTCAGCCACTTGTTCGGATCCTCGAAGCCGAAATGCTGCGCCGCCCACATCTGGTGCTGCCCGACCTCGGTGGTGATGATCGGGTCGCGACCCTGTGTGGCCGCCTGCAGCCGCCGGATCGCGTGCTGCGGCATGATCTCGCTCGTGCTCGCGGGGAAGGACAGCGACTTCTTCGCGCGCCAGCCGTCGATCCGCTTCCACCATGGCGCCAGGTCGGCAGGCTCGTGGCCGCGCGCCTGCCACATCGCCAGCATATCCGCCATCGCGCTGCCGACGTCCGCGACGATCGGCAGATCGACCGGCACCGTCTTGTTGATCGACGACCGGTCGATATCGACGTGGATCTTCTTCGAGTGCGGCGAAAAGGCGTCGAGGCGGCCGGTCACGCGATCGTCGAAGCGGCTGCCGAGCGCGACGATCAGGTCGGCGCCGTGCATCGCCATGTTCGCCTCATAGGTGCCGTGCATGCCAAGCATGCCGAGCCATTGCGGCGAGGAGGCGGGGAGCGCGCCCAGACCCATCAGCGTCGAGGTGACCGGGGCCCCGGTCAGGCGGGCGAGTTCGCGCAGCGTCGCGCTGGCGGCCGGGCCGGCGTTGATGATGCCGCCGCCGGTATAGAGGATCGGCCGCTCGGCCGCCGCCAGCATCTCTACCGCCGCCTCGATCAGCGTCGGGTCGGCCTTGACCTGGGGGCGATAGCCGCGATGCGGCAGCGCGTCCGCGCCGGGCCTGCGATAGACGGCGGTCGCGACCTGCACGTCCTTGGGCAGGTCGATCACGACCGGCCCGGGACGCCCGGACGTTGCGATGTGGAATGCCTCGTGGACGATGTCGCCGAGCTTCGCGGGATCCTTCACCAGGTAATTATGCTTGGTGCAGTGGCGGGTGATGCCGATCGTGTCGCATTCCTGGAACGCGTCCGATCCGATCAGCGCGGTCGGCACCTGGCCGGTGATGACGACGATCGGGATCGAATCCATCAGCGCATCGGCAATACCGGTGACCGCGTTGGTCGCGCCCGGCCCCGATGTCACCAGCACGACGCCCGGCTTGCCGGTCGAGCGCGCATAGCCCTCGGCCGCATGCGCCGCGCCGCCCTCCTGGCGGACGAGGATGTGGCGGATGCGGGTCTGCCTGAACAGCGCATCGTAGATCGGCAGCACCGCGCCGCCGGGATAGCCGAACACGACCTCGACGCCGAGGTCGGTCAGCGCCTTGATCAGGATTTCCGCTCCGGGCAGTTCCGTCGCCATCTCGTCTCGCCTTGCTTCCACCGCGCTCTCCCTAGGGCAAAGCACAGCGCGCCGATACGACGATATGCTGCCTTGCCTGAAAGGATGTTGAGGCCCCTAGCGACAATAAACTAACTCGTCAAGGACATATCTCGCAATATTGTTACGAGATTACCTATCTCGCCATTATCGTATTGCGTGACGTCATGACGCCAAGCTGCTGGAAGCTGGTGGGAGAACCAAGTTTGCTGGCGCTTGGCATATTGCCGCGTCGCCGCCTGGGCACGGTTCGTCATCGTCGCACGATCGGTCTCGCCGCCAACCCACGCCGCGATTTCGCGGACCCCGATCGCCCGCATGACCGGCAGCGCCGGGTCGAGACGTCGCGTGAGAAGAGCGGCCACCTCGTCCGCGGCACCGGCGGCCAGCATCGCCTCGAAC
>CAXTTP010000402.1:0-2366 GCA_964247195.1 uncultured Sphingomonadaceae bacterium | reverse complement strand
CATCAACACCGTCTGGAGCACCAGCCCGGTAGATCCCGCCGTCCCCACCGCGAAGTGAAATTCGCCCGGAATTACCCGGCCCGGCCGGAAGGTCACCTCCGACGAGCCCACGGTAAGCCCGTCGCATGAGGCGCCGCCCACCGCGCATGCGGCCTCGATCGCGGTGAGGTGCTGCCGCATCAGCCCTGGCTTCTCACGCCGCCCGCGCACGTTCGTAATACGGAACGGCTCGCCAGTGACGAGCGACAGCGCGCACGCATTGCGTACGATCTGCCCGCCGCCCTCTCCTTCCGATCCGTCGATGATGATCATGTCTTGTCTCGTTCAATTGTGGTGTGCGTGAAGGGTCACCCCTTCACGCACACCACCTGCTTCAACGTGTGGACGATCTCGACGAGGTCGGCCTGCGCCGCCATCACCGCCTCGATCGGCTTGTAGGCGCGAGGAGATTCATCGATCACGCCCTCGTCCTTGCGGCATTCGACGCCCGCCGTGTCGGCGATGTGCTCGGCAAGCGTCACCTCGCGTTTGGCCTGGTGACGCGACATTCACCCGCCCCGCGCCGTGCGAGCAGCTGTCGAACGACTCCGGATTACCGAGCCCCCGGACGATGAACGACTTGGCGCCCATCGAACCCGGGATGATCCCCATCCGAAGCGTGCGGCGAGCGACGCCCGCGCCTCGACGATCGGCGGCGGCGGATCGCCCCAAAAGCCGACGTCACGCTTGCCGCGGCCGACGTCGCGGCCGTGCGGCACCGCTCGATCGCGGCGCGAACACCTTCGAGGTTGTCGGGGAGGTCGCTCGCCATCAGCGAGGTGCGCGCCGCCATCATGTCTGTACTGCGACGGCAAGATGTTCGGGATGATCTGCGACGGCCAGCTCTTCATCAAGCCTACCGCCGGCGGTCGAACGCTCCCACCGGATCTTGAGGAGGCGCCGCGTCCGAAGCACAATCGCCGAGTTGCCGGCTCCGAAGACCAAGGCGCGGAAGCCGAAATCAGCGTGATGGGATGCGACGATCCCGCGTGATGGCGTCAGCGAAGCTGGCTGTCCTTGCTGCCGCGTCGGTTAAACGCGGAAAGAACAGGCCGGCTGTCGCGCTGCGACTGGCACTGCACACACGTCCGTACGCCCGCCAGCGCCTGGCGGCGGGCCTCGGGGATCTCCTCGCCACACTCCTGGCAGTGCGTTTCGCTCTCGCCTCCGGAAGGCGTGATCGCGCGAACAGGACGGCATCGGTCACGGTGTCGTCGATCTGATCCTGGATAGCGCCGTCGCGCGTCCACCCGCCCGCCATTTTGCTCACCCATCCTACTCTCGAAGCATCCTAGATGGGACATGACGTACGACATTCCAGTCGCCATCGATGCGCCGGAACGATCGCTGCGACGTTGGTTCCTTTACGTTCCTATCTGCGAGGCGATGATGAAGACCGTGACGCTACCCGGCGGAGAGAAGGTGCCGGCGCTCGGCCAGGGCACCTGGATGATGGGCGAGCGGCATGATCGCCGCGCTGACGAAATCGCTGCGCTTCGCGCGGGCGTCGAATGCGGCATGACGCTGATCGATACGGCCGAAATGTATGGCGACGGCACCGCCGAAACCCTGATCGGCGAGGCGCTCGGCGACGTGCGCGACCGGCTGTTCCTGGTCAGCAAGGCCTACCCGCAGAATGCGTCACGCAAACGTCTCGCGGGTGCGTGCGAGGCCAGCCTGAAGCGGCTCGGGACCGACCGGCTGGACCTATACCTGCTCCATTGGCGCGGGTCAGTGCCGCTCAACGAGACCGTCGAGGCGATGGAGGCCCTGAAAACCGCGGGCAAGGTCCGGCACTGGGGCGTCAGCAACCTCGACACCGACGACATGGAAGAGCTTGTCGCGGCGGGCGGAGGCGCCTGCGTAACCGACCAGATCCTCTATAATCCCACGCGGCGGGGGGCGGAACACGACCTGCTGCCGTGGCTCGCGGATCATGACATGCCAGCCATGGCCTACAGCCCGGTCGAACAGGGGCGGCTCCTTGCCGATCGCACCCTTGCCGAGGTGGCGAGCACAATCGGCGCGACGCCGGCGCAGGTCGCACTCGCCTGGGCGATGCGACACGACGGCGTCATTGCCATTCCGAAGGCAGGCTCAGCTGATCATGTGCAAGAGAACCGCGCGGCTGCGGATCTGGTCCTCTCGGATGCCGATCTTGCGGCACTCGACGCGGCTTTCCCGCGCCCACGCACTCGTCGCCCGCTCGAGATGCTCTGAGCTTTCGGCGATGGCACTCTTCTTCACCGCCGACACGCACTTCGGCGATCACCGCACGATCAACATCCACCGTCGGCCGTTCGCCGATGTGGCGGCGATGGACGCGG
>CAXTTP010000401.1:0-2379 GCA_964247195.1 uncultured Sphingomonadaceae bacterium | reverse complement strand
ACACCTCGCCGTCCGGCCCGCGATGGATCGCGTTGGGCGGGCAATCCGCCATGCAGTGCGGATGCTCGCAATGCCGGCACGAGGTGGGGACATGGAGGTGCGCGTAGGTGCGCCCCGCCTCGCGGTCGAGGCGGCTCAGGCCCTCGTGGCTGTCCGCGCACGCCTTTTCGCAATTGTCGCAGCCGACGCACAGATTCTCGTCGATCAGCAGCACGTCGGTCGCCTCGCCGACGCCGTTGTCGACGAGGAAGTTGGCGATCGAGGAGTACATCTCGACCACGCCGGAGAAGCTCGCCTTCTTGGCCTCGACGAAGGCGTTGATGTCCTGGCGCGCGGCCATGTCGCGCTTGGCCTTTTCCAGGAGGTCGGGCTTGCGCGCGAGCAACCGGCGGAACGCCTCGCCGTCGAGCCTGATCACCTCCGACTTGATCGCGGCGCGCACGGTGGCGGTGCGCCGGCCGCCGTCGATCAGCGCCATCTCGCCGACATAGGAGCCGGCCGGGAGGTAGGAGAGGAAGACCGGACGACCGCCGATCGACTTCTCGACCACCATCGAACCCGATCTGATCACGAAGACGTCATAACCCTCGTCGCCTTCGCGGAGGATCGCCTCGCCGGCGCGCACGCTCTTGAGCTCGGCGGTCCCGGTCACCTCGGCGACGTCCTCGCCGGTCAGCCCCGATCCGAAGATTTGCAGGAGCTGCCGCTCGGTCGAGATGCGCGTCACCGCACGCCGCGCCGCCGGCACCGACGCCATCAGCTTCAGCGCCGCGGTGCGCGAAACCTCGACGAGGATCGCATCGTTGGCGGCACGGATCGTGGCGCCGCGGCGGCGGCCCGAGATCAGGCCGACCTCGCCGAAGATCGAGCCGGTCTGGATCGGGACGGTGCGGCCGCCGCCGACATCGACCAGCACCGATCCGGACGCGATGCCGAACAGCGACGATCCGGGATCGTTGCGCTCGAACACCGTCTCGCCGGCGCGGTACAGCCGCACGTCGGAGTCGAGCATGAACTCGCGCATCTGCAGCGGCGAGAGATCGTTGAGGATCGACACCCGGCTGCGCAGCGTCTCCAGCCATTCGTCGACGGAGCGGCCGAACGGCAGGTCCTTGAACTTGGCCTCGAGGATCGGCTCGTCCGCGGGTTTCAGCGCGGTGTTGCCGTTGATCAGCTCGACGGCATCGTAGCCCTGGTTCATGCAGTGCTTGATGAGCGGATAGCCGGCCAGCGCGCCGACGACGTAGATGCCGGGCTTGGTCGATTCGAACGTGGGCGAAAGCTTGGGAAACGCCTCGCGATCCGGGCTGGTGAACTCGATCCCGCTCGCCTCGACGAACTTGCGCGGCGGCGCCGAGCCCATGCGGGCGATGATCCGGTCGCAGGGGATGCGCAGCTCGCCGTCGCGGGTGTCGAGCGTCAGGAAGCCCGGCTCGATGCGATTGGGCGCGCATTCGGGGATGATCGTCAACCGCCCTACCGCCTCCGCCGCCATCAGCGCCTTGACGTTGGCGTCCTTGGCGCGGGCGAAATCGGCGGTGCGGTTGATGATGGTGACGACGTTGCGCTGCTCGGGATCGGCGGCGAGGCCCAGCGCGTTCTCGATCCCCGCGTCGCCCGCGCCGACGACGGTGATATGCTCGTCGACATATTCACCGGGATCGTCGAGCTGGTACTGGATATGCGGCAGGTTCCCGCCGGGGACCTGCATGCGGTTCGGGTTGCCCTGCGTGCCGATCGCCAGGATCACCGTCTCGGCGCGGACGCTCGTGCCGTCGGCTAGGGCGAGCGTGAAGTCGCCCTCTTCGCCGGTGATCGCCGTCACCTCGGACATGTAGCGGACGTTGACCCGGTTCGAGCCGGTCTGCTCGTCCCAGGTGCCCAGCACCTTTTCGCGCTTGCCCGCGTCGAAGC
Organism: uncultured Sphingomonadaceae bacterium; assembly: GCA_964247195.1. Taxonomy (GTDB): domain Bacteria; phylum Pseudomonadota; class Alphaproteobacteria; order Sphingomonadales; family Sphingomonadaceae; genus JAQGLK01. The sequence goes on along the minus strand of CAXTTP010000401.1, from coordinate 465 downwards.
CCAGGTCCGAGCGCAGCACCAGCTGGCTCGGCGTCGCCATCACGTGCTTGCCCTTTTGGTATTTGTAGATCGTATCGCAAAGATGGTCGGTCTTTTCGAGCAAGACATGCGACAGACCGAGCTGAGCGGCGCGCGACGCGGCGCTAAGCCCCGCAGGCCCGGAGCCGACGACGGCTATCCGGTACGTATCTACCACATTATCCCCCTGCCCCATCCACAACTCGCTTGAGCGATCTTGCGTCGGCAAACGCTGGTCGGTGTGATGTAAATCGCTTTTTTGCGCGAGCCCCACGGGTACTCTACCATCTTGGACAGCCACCGCTAGACTGGTTGTGGACGATTTCTCGGCCGGAGGGGGCTCGCGACCGCATGACCGACACCAACAACCGCGTCGCGGGCGGAGGCGGCGCGCCACCGTTCGGGCGGATCGCGCTGATCCTGGCCGCGCTCGTGGCGGTCGTCGCC
>CAXTTP010000400.1:0-2386 GCA_964247195.1 uncultured Sphingomonadaceae bacterium | reverse complement strand
AACCTCACTTTAGAGACCTGCTGGCCGGCCATGGCTTGCCCTGATGAAGCCTGCGATGAGGTCGGCCAGCGTGATGAACGAGACGCTTTTGCCGGCCTTGATCGCCTCGACGCCGAGGGCGCTGGCGAGGTGACTTTTGCCGGTGCCGGGTGGCCCGAGCAGATGGACGACCTCGCAGCGTGCGACAAAGTTGAGTTCGGCGAGTGCCAGGATGCGGGCTTTGTCGAGCGATGGCTGGAAGGTGAAATCGTAGCCGGCCAGTGTCTTGACCGTGTTGAGCCTGCCCATGCGCAGCGCGGTCCTGATGCGCCGGTCCTCGCGAAAGGTCAGCTCCTCGAGCAGCAGCTGTTCGACCGCTTCCAGGGCCGTGATCTCGCCGCGGTCGAGCCGGGAGACGCAGATATCGACCACCTCGATGGCGCGCGCCATCCTGAGGCCGACCATGCTGACTTTGATCCGGTCGAGCAGCGAGGCGGTCGGATCGGGAAGGAGCGAGTTCATGCCGCCCCTCCCGAGACAGCCAGCCGGCGGCCGACCGCTTCATAGAAATCGAGCGGGCGTCGCGTCACCAGGTCACCCGTGAAGCCGTGAGGAACAGGGATCTCGTCCCTTTGCCGGTAGGTACGGCGATGGCCATCGAGCAGCGACCGCTGGCGCCGCCCTTCGAGCATCGGATGACGCGCGATGAGCCGGCTTTCCTCGTAGATCAGGATCTCGTCGGCCAGGCTGTGGACCTCGACGACGCGCCGGCGTGTCGCGTCGGGCACCGAATAATAGTTGCCGGCAACGCTCACCATGCCTTCGTGGCTGATACGCCGCTCGAGCTTGAGGACAGATCCGAATGGAATCAGCGGCAGGCGCTGCAGCACCGGCTTTTCGTCGGCGAAGGCTTCGTTGACGATGCGGCCGGTGGTCGCATGGAGCCTGGGATTGGCGACAGCGGCGAGCCAGTGCGCGAACTGGGCGTTGAGATCGTCCATGTCGCGAAACGTGCCGCCGAGGAAGAAATCCTCGCGGATGTAGCGGAAGGGGCGCTCAACCTTGCCCTTGGTCTCCGGCCGATATGCCCGGCACGCCTTTGGCAGGAAGCCATAATGGCGCGCGAACTCGCCGAGTGTGGGATTATAGACGACGCGACCGTCCTCGTCCTCGCCGGTCACAGCAGTCTTCATGCGGTCGTACAGGATCTCGCGCGGCACGCCGCCGAGCGCCTCAAACGCCGCCCTGTGGCAGGCGAGGACCGTCTGCATTGTCTGGCGCTCGGCGAAGCGTCCCCAAAGCAGGCGCGAGTAGCCGAGCACCATCGAAAACAGCCAGACGATGCGCACGACATCCGGCTCGCGGGTGAAACGCACGCGGAACTGGGCGAAGTCGACCTGCGCCTGCTGGCCGGGTGGCGTCTCGGACCGGATCGCATAGGCGCCACCTCCGCCGGCCGGCCGTAGATCGCGCACGGCGTCGCGGACGCAGCTATAGCATCCGACGTAGCCCCGCTCGGCAATCTCCCGCATCAGACGCTGCGCGCTCAGGCCGGGGTAGGCCTCCAGGCGGGAGCGCAGATAGTCGATATAGTCGTCGACGCGCCGCGGTCGGGGCCGGCGCGGCCCGTACGTGGGCGGCTCCAAACCACGCGTGATATATTTGCGGACGGTTTTCCGGTCGATTCCCACCTGTCGGGCGATCACCGCGATCTTCACGCCTTGGCGATGCAAATCCAGGATCATCATCAGATCTCCGAGCTTCTTCATCGCAGCAGCGCCTCCCGTCAGGAGACACATGCCCGATATTGTTGCACCGGCCTCTGTCCGGAGCTCGCCCCGGACAAAGGCCGGTCAGAAGAAGTGGGGAATTTTCAAATGCCCCTTCTGGGGTAAATTACTCCGCCAGCGACAATTACGATCGCTGGCGTCCCGCACGGTGCGACCGGCTCGGCATCCCAACGAGCACCGCCTCGGCGAACCCCGGGTTGGCTGGTGCCGGCGCCGCCTCAAGCTGCGCGGCGAGCCGCTTGCGCCGCCAAGTGTAGATCAGCCCCGTCGAGATGTCGTACTGCCGCGCCACGTGCAGCACCTTGGCGCCCGGCGAAAACGCCTCCTCCAGGATCTGCCAACGCTCCTCATCGCTCCACCGGCGACGCCGCTCGACCCGAGAGTAAACCGCCACCTGACCCATCAACCACTCCCAAGCGCGCGCTCAAGATCGCTCCTAAGCGCGCCCAAGAGCGGCGACGCCAATGCTGGCAAGGCGGGGCTCGGCGGATGGATACTGCACCTGCAGCGCCAGACCGAACATCCCGCGGCGCATATCGGTGCAGCCGGTCGCGAGCCAGATCCGCCGGCACCGCCGAGGCGATCGGCTACGTCCTCAACCAGTGGAAGGGGCTGGT
>CAXTTP010000399.1:0-2391 GCA_964247195.1 uncultured Sphingomonadaceae bacterium | reverse complement strand
CGGCCGTTCTCGTCCACCACGATCAGCCGGTCGGCGTCGCCGTCCAGCGCGATGCCGATCGCGGCACCGCTGGCGACCACCGTTTCCGACAGCGTCTGCGGCGCGGTGGAGCCGACCCGGTCGTTGATGTTGCGGCCGTTGGGCGTGACGCCGATCGCGACCACCTCCGCGCCCAGCTCCCACAAGGCCGACGGTGCCACGCTATAGGCGGCACCGTTGGCGCAATCGACCACCACCTTCATGCCGTCCAGCCTGAGGTCGGTGGGGAAGGTCGACTTGGCGAAGTGGATGTAGCGGCCCTGCGCGTCGTCGATCCGCCGCGCCCGGCCGATCTTGGCCGCGGGCGCCAGCGCCTGCGCGCCGTCGATCAGCGCCTCGATCGCCGTCTCGGCCTCGTCGGACAGCTTGAAGCCGTCCGGCCCGAACAGCTTGATGCCGTTGTCGGCGAACGGGTTGTGGCTGGCGGAGATCATCACGCCGATGTCGGCGCGCATCGACTGGCACAGCATCGCGATCGCCGGCGTCGGCAGCGGCCCGGTCATCACCACGTCCATGCCGACCGAGGTGAACCCCGCCACCAGCGCCGATTCGAGCATGTAGCCCGACAGCCGCGTGTCCTTGCCGATCAGCACCCGGTGCTGGTGATCGCCGCGCTGGAAATAGGCGCCGGCCGCCATGCCGACCTTCATCGCCATCTCCGCGGTCATCGCGCCGGCGTTGGTGAGGCCGCGGATGCCGTCGGTGCCGAAATATTTCCTTGCCATGCCAGCCTTCCGTCCTGCCTAAGCGGTCGCTCTAGCCGCTTCGGAGCCCCCGCGCGAGAATGTCGCAACCCGTCCGCATCCTGTTGGGGCTCGTGCTCGGCCTCGGCCTCGGCATCGCGCTCGCCGCCTCCTCGCCACCCGCCGCCGGCTGGGCGATCGTCCTCGCCGATCCGATCGGCACCGCCTGGCTGCACGGGTTGCAGATGACGGTGGTGCCGCTGATCACCAGCTTGGTCATCACCGGCGTCGTCGCCACCGCGCGCGCCGCCAGCGCCGGGCGGATCACGGCGGTGTCGATCGCCACCTTTGTCGCGACCGTGACGCTGACGGGCAGCGTCGCCGCGATCGTCACGCCCTTGCTGCTGCGGCTGGTGCCGATGCCCACCGCGGCGGCCGAATCGTTGAAGGGCGCGCTGTCGGGTGCCGAAAAAGTGCCGCCGCCGCCGGGCCTGTCCGAGCTGCTGGCCCAGGTGGTGCCGACCAACGTCGTCTCCGCGGCGGCCAGCGGTCAGTTCCTGTCGCTGATCGTCTTCACGCTCGCCTTCGCGTTCGCGATCACGCGGCTGCCCGACGCGTTGCAGGAGCGGCTGGTCGGCTTCTTCGAGGCGCTGCGCGACGCCATGCTGGTGGTGATCGGCTGGCTTCTGTGGCTGGCGCCGCTCGGCGTGTTCGCGCTGGCGCTGGTGGTCGGCGGCAAGACCGGCACCGCCGCGATCGGCGCGCTGGTCCACTATATCTTCATCGTGTCGAGCGTCGGCGTCGTCGTGATCGCGCTCGGCTTCCTGCTCGCCTGGGGGCTGGGCGGCGTGTCGCCGCTCCGTTTCGAACGCGCCGCGCTGCCCGCGCACGCGGTCGCGATCTCCACCCAGTCCTCGCTCGCCAGCCTGCCCGCGATGCTGAAGGGCGCGGAAGGCCTGGGTGTGCCCGTCGCCACCGCCGGCGTCGTGCTGCCGCTCGCCGTCACCATGTTCCGGGCGACGCAGCCGGCGATGAACATGGCGGTGTCGCTCTACATCGCCAACTGGTTCGGCGTGCCGCTGACCGCGGGGGGCATCGTCGCGGGCGTGCTGGTCGGCGTCGTCACCTCGCTCGGCTCGGTCTCGCTGCCGGCGCAGATCACCTATTACGCTTCGATCGCGCCCGTCGCCTTGGCGATCGGCGCACCGGTCGAGAGCCTGGGGCTGCTGATCGCGGTGGAGACGATCCCCGACATCTTTCGCACGCTCGGCAACGTCACCATGGACATGGCGGCGACGGTGGGCGTTGCACGCTTGACTCGGTCCAAGGAACAACACCCATGATGCACCGCTGGCTCGGCCAACGCTTCGAGGTTTCGGCGATCGGCATCGGCTGCATGCCGATGATCGCCGACGGCAACATCAAATACGGCACCGCAACGCGCGAGGAGTCGCTGGCGACGATCCACGAGGCGATCGAGCTCGGCGTCACCTTCTTCGACACCGCGCAGATCTATGGCCCGTTCCAGAACGAGGAGCTGCTGGGCGAGGCGATCCGCGGCAAGCGCCAGGGCCTCCAGATCGCGACCAAGTTCGGCTTTCGGTTCGAGGGCGCGAACATCGTCGGCGTCGACGGCAGCCCGGAGAATGCGCGGCGATCGGTCGAGGGC
>CAXTTP010000398.1:0-2399 GCA_964247195.1 uncultured Sphingomonadaceae bacterium | reverse complement strand
ACGATGCGCCGCTGACGCTCTATTCGTTCCTGGCCTCGATCGCCGGTGCGATCATTCTGCTCGCGATCGTCAACCTGATCCGCCGCGGCACCGTCCGCTAGGGCGACCAGGCGCACATTCAGGGCCGCCCCGGGAAGCCGGGGCGGCCCTTTTTCGTCGCTATTCGAGTTCGAAGCTGACGGATACCGAGACGCCGAGCTTCTGCTCGCCGGGTTGGATCGCGGTATTGGCTTCCTTTGCCCGCATCGCCATCATCATGGGCGCCGGCGATGGCGGCGCGTAGCCACCCGCCTCGCTGATCGAGACGATCCGCTTGACCCGCATTCCGGCCGCCTTGGCATAGAGATCGGCCCGCGCCCGGGCGATGCCGACCGCCTTGCCGCGCGCCTCGTCGAGCGCGGCGTCGGGCCGATCGAGCGCGAAGGAAGGTCCGTTGATCTGGTTGGCGCCCTGCCCGACCAATGTGTCGAGGATCGCGCCGGCACGGGCGACGTCGCGGAAGCGGGCGGCGACCTGGTTCGATGCCTGATAGCCGGTGATCACCGGCGGCACGTTCTCGCCATAGCGATATTGCGGGCTGAGATTGATCGCGCTTGTCTGGATGTCGCGATCGGCGACGCCGGCCCGGCGCAGCGCCGCTACCGTCGCCGCCATCCGCCGCGCGTTCTCCGCCATCGCCTCGGCCGCCGTGGCCGCCTGGGTGACGACGCCGGCGCCGATGTTCACCATGTCGGGCATGCGCGTCACCTCGCCCTCGGCGACGACATCGAGGCGGGTTCCTTGCAGCATCGGCGGCGCTGACTGGGCCAGCACAGGGGCGGCGGTAGTCAGCGCCAGCCCAACAAGCAGCGCATTGCGGTAGATCATCGCATCCTCTCCCAATAGCGATCAATCCGGCGACCCAGAGCGGAGCGGCCATGCACCGCGCCTGAACGCAGGCTGGTCGCTTCCACCTTCTCCGCGCGACGCGGCGGCGCAGCAGATTTATGCCGCGCTGCGGCCGCCGGAGAGATCTCACCCGCGTTGCGCCTAGTCGCCGGGCTTGCCGGGACCGTCACGAAAGGGCACAGCGCCTGCGAAACACGTGCCTTGAGGCAAGTGCTATATTAGGATAATACAGCGGCCCGCGCGACAGCTGGGTCGACGCCAGGGCGGAAGTCTAACGTGATGAATGTCGAGCATGGCTTTTCGCACCGCGACACGGACCTTGCCAGACAGGCGGAGGACTCCGCGCCGGTGTCGCGCCGCCGCTGGCTGTGGATCGGCGGCCTCGTTCTCGTCCTGCTGCTAGTCGCGGGGATTGTGATGCTGCGCCGCGCCGCGCCGGCGCCGGTCGCGAGCAATGCGACGTTGCCGCGCGTGACCGTCATCGTTCCCGGCCGCCAGTTGGTGTCGAGCGCGATCAGCGCGACCGGGAGCCTGGCGGCGCGGCGCGAGATGCCCGTCGGCATCGCCGGCGAGGGCGGCATGGTCAGCCGCGTGCTGGTCGAGCCCGGCCAGTGGGTCGCGGCCGGCCAGGCGCTCGCGACGATCGAGCGGTCCGTGCAGCAGGAGGAGAGCGCCGGCCTCGCCGCGTCGATCACCGTCGCTCGGGCCGATGCCGCGCTCGCCCAATCCGATCTCGATCGCGCCCAGGCGCTGGTCGCCCGCGGCTTCATCTCCAAGGCGGACATCGACAAGAAGGTCGCGACGCGCGACGCCGCGAACGCGCGGGTGCAGGTCGCCCGTGCCCAATATGGCGAGTCGCGCGCGCGCATCGGCCGGCTTGACATCCGCTCGCCCGCCGCCGGACTGGTGCTCACCCGCGCGGTCGAGCCGGGCCAGATCGTCGGTCCGTCGAACGCCGCCTTGTTCCGCGTCGCCAAGGCCGGTGAGATGGAGATGCTCGCGCGTCTGGCCGAGCAGGACCTCGCGCGGCTGCACGTCGGCACGCCGGCCATGGTGACGCCCACCGGCTCGGCAACCGCCTTCCAGGGCGAGATCTGGCAGCTCTCGCCGGTCATCGACGCGACGTCGCGCCAGGGCACCGTCCGCATCGCGCTTCATTATGATCCGGCGCTGCGGCCCGGCGGCTTCGCCGCCGCGCGGATCATGAGCGGGTCGGTCGAGGCGCCGCTGCTGCCCGAATCCGCGGTGCAGAGCGACGACAAGGGCAATTACGTCTACGTGATCGGCAAGGACAACCGGGTCGTGCGCCACCCCGTCAAGGTCGGCGACGTCTCGGACACCGGCATCACCATCGCCGACGGGCTCACCGGCAACGAACAGATCGTGCTTTCGGCCGGAGCCTTCCTGAACCCGGGCGACCAGGTCATCCCCGAGCGCTCCACGACGACCCGCTAGGCGATCTGCCATGAGCTTCCGCAACATATCCGCCTGGGCGATCCGCAACCCGGTCC
>CAXTTP010000397.1:0-2401 GCA_964247195.1 uncultured Sphingomonadaceae bacterium | reverse complement strand
CCTTAACCTCGAACACGCCATCGCCGATCTCGAGGACCGAGATGTCGAAGGTGCCGCCGCCGAGATCGTAGACCGCGATCGTCTTGCCGTCCTGCCGGTCGAGCCCGTAGGCGAGCGCGGCCGCGGTCGGCTCGTTGATGATCCGCAGCACGTCGAGGCCGGCGATGCGGCCAGCGTCCTTGGTCGCCTGGCGCTGGGCGTCGTTGAAGTAGGCGGGAACGGTGATCACCGCCTCGCTCACCGTCTCGCCCAGATAAGATTCGGCGGTCTCCTTCATCTTCTGAAGGGTGTAGGCGGAAATCTGCGACGGGCTGTACTCCTCGCCGCCAGCCTTGACCCAGGCGTCGCCGTTCGGGCCCTTGGCGATCGAATAGGGCACCAGCTCGGTGTCCTTGCGGGTGACCGGATCGTCGAAGCGGCGGCCGATGAGGCGCTTCACGGCGAAGATCGTGTTGTCCGGATTGGTGACCGCCTGGCGCTTGGCCGGCTGGCCGATCAGCCGCTCGCCATCCTTGGCGAAGGCGACGATCGAAGGCGTGGTGCGCGCGCCTTCCGCATTCTCGATAACCTTCGGCTTGCCACCTTCCATGACGGCAACGCAGCTGTTGGTCGTACCAAGGTCGATTCCGATTACCTTACCCATGCTCTAACCTTTCGTTCCCCCGGAAATAGAGGCGGATCCCGGTCGCCCCCCTTCCAGTCAAGCGAGGGCGGAACGGGGCCGTGACGAGCGCGATATAGGGGCGGTTCCGGTTGCTGCAAGACACCGGTCCGCCTACGGGTGGCGACGTTTTCTGGCGGAGTTTTCGATGCGTCGTCGTCCGAGCGCGGGCCTGTTCGCGGTGGCAATGCTGATCGCCGGGTGCGGCCGCCAGCCGGCGGCGGGGTTGAACGTGACCGGCGCCTGGGTCCGCCTGCCCGCGGTCGGCGGCCGCCCCGGCGCGGCCTACTTCACCGTTCGCGGCGGCGCCGCGGCCGATCGGCTCACCGCCGTCGACAGCCCGTCCGCGCAACGGGCCGAGCTCCACGAAGGCGGGATGATGAACGGCATGATGACGATGCGCCCGATGAGCGGCGTCGACGTGCCGGCCGGCGGCCGCGTGGCGTTCGCGCCGGGCGGCGATCATGTCATGCTGTTCGGGATCGACCCGGCGCTGCGCTCCGGCGGCACGCTGCCGCTCCGTTTCCGCTTCGCCAGCGGCGTCACCCGCACCGCGGAGGCCAAGCTCGTTGCCACCGGCGATCCGGAACCCGCATCCTGAGCCGAGCCGGCCGCCCCCTCACCCCCGGCGAGCGGGCACTCGCCCGATCGATGTTCGGAACGGCGATCGACTATGATCGCGTCCGCCTCCACCGCCGCAGATGGTGGCCGTTCCAGCCGAAGCTGGTCGTCATGGCTCCCGACGGCGACCTCTGGTTCCACCCGCAGGGCCCGCACTGGCGCGACGACTTCGCCGCCGCCGGAGTGATGCTGCAGGGGCTTTTCATCCACGAGCTGACCCATGTCTGGCAGGCGCAGCGCGGCGGCCGCTGGTTTCTGCCGCTGATGCGTCACCCGTTCTGCCGCTATGCGGTGGCGCTCGTGCCTGGCCGCCCGTTCCACCGCTACGGGCTGGAGCAGCAGGCGGAGATCGTCCGCCACGCCTTCGTGCTGCGGCAGGGGCGCGCCGTGCTGGGAGCGGCGGCGCTGTCCCAATATGATGCATTGTTGCCGTTCGCGTCGTGCTGACACACTTTTAACGATCGCGCGCTACACCTGCCGCCGGGAAATCCCGACGCGTGAGGAACGGACAATGACCTACGGTGAACTTCTCGTCGTCTTCATCACCCTCGTAGTGGCCGCCGTGTTCCTCTTCATCTGGATACGGCGTGACAAGGGTATCGTACCGGAAGACCGTCTGCCGGAGGTGCTGCACGAGCCGCTCAACGGCAAGCAGCACGGCTGAGCGCGCCCCTGTCGTTCCCGCGGGGGGCGGGAACGGCAGGGTAACGTCTCCTATCCGGCCTTCGCCACCCCGACCAGAGCGGGGCGCAGCAGGCGGTCGCGGATCATGTAGCCGCCCTGCATCTCCTGCACGATGGTGCCAGGCTCGGCATCGTCGCGCTCGATCTCCAGCATCGCCTGGTGGCGGTTGGGATCGAGCTTCGCGCCCATCGCCTCGATCTTCTTGATGCCGTGGCGCTGGAACACGCTCTCCAGCTCGCGGCCGGTCGCCTCCAGCCCGGTGACGAGCGGCTTCATCTTGTCGTCGCTCTTGAGCTCGTCCGGCATCGCCGCCAGCGCGCGCGACAGGTTGTCAGCGATCGAGAGCATGTCGCGGGCGAAGCCGGTCGAGGCGTAAGCGGTCGCGTCCGCCTTCTCGCGCTCCAGCCGGCGGCGCACGTTCTGCGTCTCGGCCTG
>CAXTTP010000396.1:0-2408 GCA_964247195.1 uncultured Sphingomonadaceae bacterium | reverse complement strand
ATGGCGGCATGGACGAGCCCGAGCTCAAGATCATCGACGTGTTCATCTGCAAGCTCCGCAAAAAGCTGAGCCTCGCCTGCTCCGGCGACAATTATATCGAGACGGTGTGGGGCCGCGGCTATGTGCTGCGCGATCCGGAAGAGGTGATGGAAGCCCAAGTCGCCTGAGGCCGCGCCTATCCGCTTGTGCCGCAAGGCAGCGCGTTGCAGTCTGCCGTTGACGGTCGACAGGCGGCGGGCACAGAAAGGCACATGGGCGACAGCGTGTTCGATGAAATCCGGGGGTCTGGCGGACCGCAATCCTCTCGTCCCGAATTCACTGGCCTGGCCGACTGGATCGACCGGACGCCGCAGGAGGAGCTCGACCGCCGCCAGAAGGCCGCGGAGGCGGCGTTCCGACAGCTCGGGATAACCTTTGCCGTCTACGGCGAGGAAGAGGCTGCCGAGCGCATCATCCCGTTCGACATCGTGCCGCGCATCTTCACCGCCGCCGAATGGAGCAGCCTCTCCGACGGGCTGGTCCAGCGGGTCGAGGCGATCAACGCCTTCCTCGAGGACGTCTATGGCGACCGTCGCATCCTCGCCGACGGCATCGTCCCGGAAGAGCTGGTGCTCGGCAACCCGCAATTTCAGCCGGTGCTGGCCGGCGTCCGGCCGCCGCACGGCATCTACGCGCACATCTGCGGCATCGATCTGGTCCGCACCGGTGCCGACGAGTTCTTCGTGCTGGAGGACAATGCCCGCACGCCGTCCGGCGTCTCGTACATGCTCGAAAACCGCGAGGCGATGCTGCGGCTCTGCCCCGAACTGTTCCAGCTCTACGACATCGCGCCGGTCGACAGCTATCCGGACGCGCTCCACGAGACGCTGCGGTCGGTGGCACCGTCGGGCCGCAGCGGCGCGCCCGTCTGCGTGCTGCTCACCCCCGGCCACTTCAACTCGGCCTTCTACGAGCACAGCTTCCTCGCCGATTCGATGGGCATCGAGCTGGTGGAAGCGGCCGACCTGCAGGTCGACGACGACATCGTCTGGATGCGCACGATCGAGGGCCGGGTACGCGTCGACGTCGTCTATCGCCGCATCGATGACGATTATATCGATCCGCTGATCTTCAAGGCGGATTCGCTGCTCGGCGTGCCCGGCATCATCGCCGCCTACATGGCCGGCAACGTCGCGCTGGTGAACGCGCCCGGCACCGGCATCGCCGACGACAAGGCGATCTACAGCTACATGCCGGAGATCGTGAAATATTATTCGGGCGGCGAGGCCAAGCTGCCGAACGTCGAGACCTATCGCTGCCGCGAGCCGCAGGCGCTCCAATATACGCTCGACAATCTCGACAAGCTGGTGGTGAAGCTGGTCGACGGCTCGGGCGGCTACGGCATGCTCGTCGGACCGACCGCGAGCCGCGACCAGATCGAGAAATTCCGCGCCGCACTCGTCGCCGAACCGGCCCGCTACATCGCCCAGCCGACGCTGGCGCTCTCGACCGTGCCGACGCTGACCGAGGCGGGGGTCGCGCCGCGCCATGTCGACTTCCGGCCGTTCGTGCTTTCCGGCACCAACGGCGTCACCATCGTGCCGGGCGGGCTGACCCGCGTCGCGCTGCGCGAGGGTTCGCTCGTCGTCAACTCGAGCCAGGGCGGCGGCACCAAGGACAGCATGATCCTGTCCCGCCGCTGGCAATCGCAGAACCAGTCCCAGTCGCAATCCGGCGGCGGCTCGCAAAGCCAGTCGCAGAGCCAGTCGCAGGGCGCCCGCCCCCGCCGGTCGGACGACGCCTGATGCTGTCGCGCACCGCCGCCAGCCTCTATTGGGTCGGCCGCTATGTCGAGCGTGCCGAGTTCACCGCGCGGCTGATCGAGGCGACGATCCGCCTCGATGCGCTCTCCGCCCGCCCCGCCGGCGAGGCGGCGTGGGAAAGCGCGCTGATCGTGGCGGCGGCCGAGGAGGGCTTCGCCGCCACCGGCGAGGAGCTGACCGCCCAGGCCGTGATCCGCTACCTTGCCTTCTCGGCGGAGAATCCGAGCTCGATCCGCGGCTGCCTCGACAATGCCCGCGGCAACGCGCGTGCCGTCCGCACCGCGCTGTCGCGCGAGGCATGGGCGGCGATCAACCGCGCCTGGCTGACGTTGCGCGGCGAGCACGCCACCGATCACCAGTCGACCATGGCCCTGGTCGACACGATCAAGGCCGAGGCGCGCAGCTTCGAGGGTGCGCTCAACCACATGCTTCGCAACGAGAGCAGTTCCTTCCTTGAGCTGGGCGCCGCGGTCGAGCGAGGCGACAACACCGCGCGGCTGATCGACGTCAAATATCACCTGCTGCTGCCGGAGGGCGAGAAGGTCGGCGGCGCGATCGATCGCGACCAGTGGACGACCATCCTCCACACCGTCTCCGCGGTCACCT
>CAXTTP010000395.1:0-2423 GCA_964247195.1 uncultured Sphingomonadaceae bacterium | reverse complement strand
TGTCCTCGATGTCGGCGATCATCGCCTCGATCTGGCCCTGGCGCTCCTTGGCGGCGTGATACTCCGCGTTCTCGGACAGATCGCCATGGGCGCGCGCCTCCTCGATCGCGTCGATCACCTCGGGCCGCTCGGCCTTGAGCCGGGTTGCCTCGACGATGAGCATCCGCTGGCCTTCGGCCAGCATCGGCAACTTTTCGAGCGTCGCCATCAGGAAACCCTTTTCGTCAAAAAGCTCTCTCCCAAGCGGCCTCGCGGAGGCGCCCGCACTTCACGCTATCGTGGGGGATCAGACGTGCGAACGCGAATAATATGATTGGAGAGGCCGCACTTCAAGGCTTCGCTCTCGAAGCGCCGCGATCGCGCGCACCGCGGCGACGCTGCCCGCAGCGGTGGTGTAGTAGGGAACCTTGCCGGTCACCGCCGAGCCACGGATCGACGCGGAGTCCTTCAGCGACTGCCAGCCCTCGGTGGTGTTGAAGATAAGCGCCACGCCGCCATCCTTGATCCGGTCGACTATGTGCGGGCGGCCTTGCTGGACCTTGTTGACGCGGGCGACCGTCACGCCCTCGGCGGCCAGATAGTCGGCGGTGCCGCTCGTCGCGATGATCTCGAAGCCGAGTTCGGCAAGCGTGCGCACCGCCAGCAGCACATAGGCCTTGTCGCCATCCTTGACCGACACGAAGACGGTGCCGCGCTCGGGCAGGATGATGCCGCCGCCAAGCTGCGACTTGGCGAAAGCGGTCGCGAAATCCCGATCGATTCCCATGACTTCGCCGGTCGACTTCATTTCCGGCGACAGCACCGGATCGACGCCGGGGAAGCGCGCCCAGGGGAATACCGCCTCCTTGACCGCAATGTGGTCGATCGCGCGATCGATCCGCGGGAGCGCGGCGAGCTTCTCGCCCGCCATCACCCGTGCGGCGATCTTGGCGACGGGAATGCCGATCGCCTTGGCAACGAAGGGCACCGTGCGGCTCGCGCGCGGGTTGACCTCGATCAGGTAGACCTCGCCATCCTTGACCGCGAACTGGATGTTCATGAGGCCGCGCACTTCGAGCGCGCGGGCGAGCAGGTCGGTCTGGCGCTCGATCTCGGCGATAATCGGATCGGACAGGCTGTAGGGCGGCAGCGAGCAGGCGCTGTCGCCGGAATGGACGCCGGCTTCCTCGATATGCTGCATCACGCCGGCGACGACGACGTCGCTGCCGTCGGCGAGCGCATCGACGTCGACCTCGACCGCGTCGCGCAGATAGCGGTCGATAAGCACCGGCGAATCGCCCGAGACCTGCACCGCATTGGCGATATAGGCGTCGAGCTGGGCCGGCCCGTCGACGATCTCCATCGCCCGCCCGCCGAGCACGTAGGAGGGACGGATCAGCACCGGATAGCCGATCCGCTCCGCCACGGCGACGGCCTCGTCGCGGCTGCGGGCGATTCCGTTGTCGGGCTGCTTCAGGCCGAGCTTCGCGACCAGTGCGGCGAAGCGCTCGCGGTCCTCGGCAAGGTCGATCGCGTCCGGGCTGGTGCCGAGGATGGGAATGCCGGCGTCCGCCAGCTCCTGCGCGAGCTTGAGCGGCGTCTGCCCGCCAAACTGGACGATCACGCCCACGAGCTCGCCGCGGCTCTGCTCGACGTGGAGGATCTCCAGCACGTCCTCAGCGGTGAGCGGCTCGAAATAGAGCCGGTCCGACGTATCATAGTCGGTGCTCACCGTTTCCGGATTGCAGTTGATCATGATCGTCTCGTAGCCGGCGTCGCTCAGCGCGAAGCAGGCATGGCAGCAGCAATAGTCGAACTCGATGCCCTGCCCGATCCGGTTCGGCCCGCCGCCGAGGATCACGATCTTGCGGCGATTGCTGGGCTGCGCCTCGCACTCGGGATCGCCGAACATCGGCGCCTCGTAGGTCGAGTACATGTAGGGCGTTTTCGCCTCGAACTCGGCAGCGCAGGTGTCGATGCGCTTGAACACCGGGCGCACACCGAGGCGATGACGCAGCGCGCGCACCTCGCGTTCGGTGACGCCGCCGGTCATTGCGGTGATGGCATCGTGGATCAGTCCGGTCCCGTGGGCCTGGGCTCGCGCCATGCCGCGCAGATTCGCCGACCGCAGCGCCAGGAAGGCGAGCCGCTTGTCCGAAAAACCCATCGCCTTCAGCCGGCGCAGCCCCGCCGCATCCTGGGGCAGGCCGTTATCCGCCACCGCGCGCTCGGCGGCGATGATCTCGGCGATCCGTTCCAGGAACCAGGGATCGTAGAAGGCGATGCGGTGGACGTCGGCGACGGACAAGCCCTCGCGCAGCGCCTGTGCGGCAACGAGCAGCCGGTCCGGGGTCGGCCGGGCGAGCTCCGCCTCGATCTCCGCGCGGCTCGCCCCGGCCAGCGCTTCGACGAAGTTGAGACCGGCCAGCCCGGTCTCCAGCCCG
>CAXTTP010000394.1:0-2448 GCA_964247195.1 uncultured Sphingomonadaceae bacterium | reverse complement strand
GCCCAGATCGCGGCTGCGATCGGCCGGCCGTTCGTCTCCGCCGGCCACGGCATCGCTCTGTCCTGCCGGATCGGCCTCGCCGTCGCCGATGCCGACACGCCCGACGGCGCGGTCCTGCTCCGCCGCACCAGCGCCGCGCTCGCCGAGGCGAAGGGCGCCGAGGCGGGTGCGGTACGCGTGCTCGATGCGACCGGCGAGGCGCGGGCGGCGCGCGACAGCGGGCTCGAGATCGACCTGCGCCTCGCGCTCGATCAGGACCAGATCGATATACTGTTCCAGCCGCAGGTTTCGGTCACGTCCGGCGCGATCACCGGCGTCGAGGCGCTCGCGCGCTGGCGCCACCCGCGCCTGGGCGAGCTCGGCGCGCCGACCCTGTTCGCAGCGGCGCAGCGCTCCGACTATCTCGTCCAGCTCTCCGCGCACGTCCAGCGCAAGGCGCTGGCGATGGCGGCGGCATGGCCCGATGCGCTTCGCCACCTGCGCGTCGCCGTCAACGTCACCGCCGAGGACATCGGCCGGGGCGACTTCGCCGCCGACTTCCTCGCCGCCGTAGCGGATGCCGGGATCGCGCGGGGCAGGGTGACCGTCGAGGTCACCGAAAGCGGGCTCATCGAGGATCTGGGACGCGCCGCGACGCTGCTCGCCGGGCTGCGCGCGGCGGGGCTGCGTGTCGCCATCGACGATTTCGGCACCGGCTATTCGAGCCTGGCCTATCTGAAGGCGCTGCCGCTCGATTATCTCAAGATCGACCAGCACCTCTCGCAGGACATCGCCGGCTCCCCGCGCGACCGGGTGGTGGTGCGCGGGGTGATCGAAATGGCGCGTTCGCTCGGCCTCAACGTCGTCGCCGAGGGTGTCGAGACGGAGGCGCAGCTCGCTTTGCTCGCCGCGGAGGGCTGCACCTTCTACCAAGGCTTCCTCTGCGCGCCGCCGCTCGACGAAACGGCGCTGGAGCGACTGGTTGCTGAACGTGTCTTCCGCAGTCCGGTCGAGTAGTTAAAACGATCTCAGAAAGTAATAACTCCAAATAAACCACATGTAACTTTCGGATGCTTACAACTATCATTCAGAACTCTGGTTCCCCTAGACAGCCGTTTGTTATAGTTGACTCTCATTTACTACGCCTTTCTGAAGATAAGGCCGAATTTCTGCAGTAGCGATGCAACGAACTTCCAATTTCCGGATTGATCTTTCAGCTCGCCTGCCGCGCGCGATGTGAAAGGTCTTTCAGATGCCGGGATCATTGGGGAAGTCGCTCTGCTCGTTCTTCCTGGTGACGATGGCGCTCGCTGCGGCACCTGCGAAGGCCGAGGAGGGCTATGTTCAGTGCGCTCCCTTCGCGCGGCAATATTCGGGCATACAGCTGTTCGGGGATGCCGCAGGCTGGTGGCAGCAGGCGAGCGGCCGATATGCGCGCGGCCATGCGCCGCAGGTCGGATCGGTGCTGGTGTTCAAGGCCTCCGACGCAATGCCGATCGGCCATGTTGCCGTGGTGAGCGGCGTCGTCGGCGATCGCGAAATCCGCGTCACCCACGCCAACTGGTCGAACGTCGACGGCCGCCGCGGGCAGGTCGAACGCGACGTGAGCGTCGTCGACGTCTCCGACGCGGGCGACTGGAGCTCGGTCAGGGTCTGGTACGCGCCGACCGGCAAGCTCGGCAGCCACGCCTATGCCGTCTATGGCTTTGTCTACGGTCGGGCGCAGCCGTCTGTCCGGACCGTCAGCGCCAGCGTGACCAGCCCCGATCCGCTCGAGACCTTGATCGCCGAGGTAGTGGACGGCGAAAGCGCGCAGGACGGTGGCGACGTGCGCCACCTGCGCTTCTGACCTGCGGAGGGGTGAGACCCGTTTCCCCCCAGGGCGATTTCAGCTCAGGATCTTCGCCAGCCCGCGCGATAGCTGCAATGCGCCGTTGAGGCGCGCCGTCGCGTCGGGCCACGCGCGCGATATCACGAGCTTGTTGTCGGGCCTGAGCTTCGCGCTGTCCTTGAGCCGCTGGACGTAGCCGACCAGCCCGGCCAGGTCGGGGAAGCTGTCGTTATGGAACGTGACGAGTGCGCCGCGCGGGCCGGCGTCGAGCTTGGCGACGCTGGCTTTCCGGCAGTTGAGCTTGATCTGGATGACGGTCAGCAGGTTCTGCGTCTCGTTCGGCAGCTTGCCGAAGCGGTCGATCAGCTCGGCGGCGAACGCCTCGATCGCCCCGCCGTCCTCGAGCTCGTTCATGCGCCGGTAAAGCCCCATGCGCAGGTCGAGATCGGGGACATAGGCTTCCGGCAGCAGGATCGGTGCGTCGACCGTGATCTGTGGCGAGAACTCCTTGGCGGCGAGCTCGGTGCGCATCCCGCCCGCCTTCGCCTCCAGGATCGCCTCCTCCAGCATTGACTGGTAGAGTTCGAAGCCGACCTCCTTGATGTGGCCCGACTGCTCGTCGCCGAGCAGGTTGCCGG
>CAXTTP010000393.1:0-2449 GCA_964247195.1 uncultured Sphingomonadaceae bacterium | reverse complement strand
CCCCGGAGCAGCCGGAACGCGCGCTCGCCGCCGAGCTTCGCGCCGGCCGCGGCCGCGATGCCGCCGCCGGGAGAACCCTCGCCGGCCCGCACCGCAGCGACCTCGCGGTGAGCCACCTCGGCAAGCGCCAGCCGGCCGAGCGCTGCTCGACCGGCGAACAGAAGGCGCTGCTGCTCGGCCTCGTGCTCGCCCATGCCGACCTGGTGGCGGAGGATCGCGCCGCACGACCGATCCTGCTGCTCGACGAGATCGCCGCTCATCTCGATCCGCTGCGTCGCGCCGCACTGTTCGGCCGCCTCGCCGGCGCCGGCGGTCAGGTGTGGATGACCGGGACCGAGTACGGCCTGTTCGAAGGACTGGCCGGCGCGAGCTGGTACGATGTGCGGGACGGCCGCGCCGATCCTGCCTGATCCTGTTGACGGCGGGTTCGAGCTTCACCACCGGCCAGCTGTGCGGCGCCACCGAGCCACGGCGGCCCCGCCCGGCTACATGCTGTCGGGATCGGGACCGATGCGGCCATCGGGGCGGGCGAGCGTGGCAAGCTCGGCCATGTCGCCTTCGTCCAGTGTGAATTCGGCGCTTGCCAGGTTCTCGCGCAGCCGCGCTTCGCTCGACGCCTTGGGGATCACGATCAGGCCGCGCTCGAGGTGCCAGCGCAGGACGACCTGCGCTGCCGTGCGGTCATGTTTCGCAGCGATGCGCGCGACGACCGGGTCGTCGAGCGCCGCGCCGCGGCCGAGCGGCGACCAGCTCGTCGTCGCGATGTCGTGCTCCTGGTGGAAGGCGACCAGTTCGTCCTGAGGCAGCGCGGGATGCAGCTCGATCTGGTTGGTCGCGGGCACGACGCCGGTCGCATCCATGATCCGCTTGAGCTGCGGGATCGTGAAGTTCGAGACGCCGATCGACTTGACCAGCCCGTCGCGGCGGAGCTCGACCAGGGTCGCCCAGGTCTCGACGTACAGGTCGCGCGACGGCACCGGCCAGTGGATCAGATAGAGATCGATCCAGTCGAGGCCGAGCGTGGCGAGGCTCAGGTCGGCTGCGCGCCGCGTCGCGTCCGCCCCCTGCTCCGCATTCCACAGCTTGGTGGTGACGAAGATCGTCTCTTCGGTCGCGCGCACGCCCTCGCCGACGCCCGCCTCGTTCTTGTAGATGGTCGCGGTGTCGACCGCACGGTAGCCGGCGTCGATGCCGATCTTCACCAGCCGCGCGGCCTCCGGCGGGGGCACGAGGAACACGCCCTGGCCGATCTGCGGCATCTCGCGGCCGTCGTTGAGGGTGATCGTCGCTGCGGGGTGGGCCATGTCCTGTTCTCCTGTTAGGCGAGGCGCCCAACGCACCAGCGGCGCAAGGGCTGCGCAGGGCCGCGTCCCGCGCCATTTCGCTTGGGTTGCCGAGGGTAAATCCCTATATGCTCGGCATGGCAATTGAACCCCAGCAAAGTGACTACGGCGCCGATTCGATCAAGGTCCTGAAGGGGCTGGATGCCGTCCGCAAGCGGCCCGGCATGTATATCGGCGATACCGATGACGGGTCGGGCCTGCACCACATGGTGTTCGAGGTCTCCGACAACGCCATCGACGAGGCGCTGGCCGGGCATTGCGACCGGATCGAGATCACCCTCAACCCCGACGGATCGGTCTCCGTCGAGGATAATGGCCGCGGCATCCCGACCGGCATCCACACCGAGGAGGGCGTGTCCGCCGCCGAGGTGATCATGACCCAGCTCCATGCCGGGGGCAAGTTCGACAACACCTCCGACAGCAACGCCTACAAGGTCTCGGGCGGCCTCCACGGCGTCGGCGTGAGCGTGGTCAACGCGCTCTCCGACTTCCTCGACCTGACCATCTGGCGCGACGACGAAGAGCATTACATGCGCTTCAAGCGCGGCGATGCGGTCGCCCCGCTGAAGGTCGTCGGCCCTGCGGGCGAAAAGAAGGGCACGCGCGTCACCTTCATGCCGTCCGCCGAGACGTTCAAGATCACCGAGTTCGACTTCGACAAGCTGGAGCATCGCTATCGCGAGCTCGCTTTCCTCAACTCCGGCGTGCGCCTGTTCCTGATCGACGCGCGCCATGCCGAGCGGCGCGAGGCCGAGCTGTTCTACGAAGGCGGGATCGCCGCCTTCGTCAAATATCTGGACCGCGCCAAGACGCCGCTGATGCCCGACCCGATCGCGATCCACGGCCAGCGCGACGATGTCGGCATCGATGTCGCGCTGGAGTGGAACGACAGCTATTACGAGCAGGTCCTCGCCTTCACCAACAACATCCCGCAGCGCGACGGCGGCACCCATCTCGCCGCCTTCCGCGCCGCGCTGACGCGCACGCTCAACGCCTATTCGGAGAAGTCCGGGCTGCTCAAGAAGGAGAAGGTCAGCCTCACCGGCGACGACATGCGCGAGGGGCTGACCGCGATCGTCTCGGTCAAGCTGCCCGATCCCAAGTTC
>CAXTTP010000392.1:0-2449 GCA_964247195.1 uncultured Sphingomonadaceae bacterium | reverse complement strand
ACCGGGAGCCCTTCGGTGCGGAATTGCGACAGGCCGTGGCTCGACGCCTCGAAGGCCAGATGGGTCACTCCCTCGCGCGCCAGCCCCGCGACGTTGGAGAGGAAGGTGACGATATCGGGCGTGGTCAAGCCGGTCGACACCTGCTCGTCGGCGGTCGTCACGCCCAGCGTGCCGATCGAGGCGGCGTGATGGCCCGCCATCCGCCACAGCTGGCGGGTGAGCTCGACGGTCGAGGTCTTGCCGTTGGTGCCGGTGACGGCGACGACGGTCTCGGGAAAGGGCGCGAAGAAGCGCGCGGCGAGGCGCGCGAAGGCACGCCGCGGCTGTGCGTCGGCGAGGTGCAGCGCGCCGGCGACATCCGCCTCGGGGCGCGCCACGACCGCCACCGCGCCGGCGGCGACTGCCGCCGGGATGAAGTCCTCGCCGTCGAAACGCTGCCCCCGAAAGGCGCCGAAGACGGTGCCCGGCGCGACCTTGCGGTGATCGATCGCGAAACCGGTGACGCGCGCGTCGCCGGCCGCCCCGCTCGACCCACTCTCGATCAGCTCATTCAGCCGCATTGCCGCCCTTCGGGTCCCAGACCAACGGCATCAGCTCGGACAGGTCGATCTCCTTGCTCGCGTCCGGCATCACGCCGAGCAACGGCGCGGCGCGCGCGACGAGGTGGGCGACGACCGGCCCGACCGTCCAGGCCGCCTCCGCATGCCCGAAGGTGTCGGCGGTGCCCTTGGGATCCTGCAGCATCACCACCACCGCATAGCGTGGATGATCGACCGGGAACGTGGCCGCGAACACCGAGTTGCGGGCGTTGTGGTTGTAGCCGCCGGCGACGGCCAGGTCGGCCGTGCCGGTCTTGCCTCCCAGCCGGTAGCCCGGCACGTCGGCCTTGCGGCCGGTGCCCTTCAGCACGACCATCCGCATCAACTGGCGCATGCGATAACTGGTCGCCGCGCTGATCACGCGATGGCCGGCGGGAATCGCGCCGCCTTCCCGCTTCAGCAGCGTCGCCGGCCGCCAGATCCCGCCATTGACCAGCGTTGCGTAGGCGACCGCGAGATGCAGCGGCGTGACCGCGATGCCGTGGCCATAGCCGCTCGTCATCACCGTGGTACGCGCCCAGTAATGCGGCCACAGCGGCCGGCCCCGCGCGCCGAGCTCGATCGGCGCGGGAGCGTCGAAGCCCATCGCCCGGAAGAAGGACTGCATCTTCGCCGCGCCGAGAGCGTCGGCGATCCGGGCGGTGCCGATGTTCGAGGAGAAGACGAGCACCTCGGGCACGCTCAGCCGGCGGTTCTGCGGATGATCGTCATGGATCTTGTAGCGGCCGACCACCAGCGGCGCGGTTGCGTCCCAGCGCTGCGCCATCGAGGTGACGACGCCGTTCTCGATGGCGTTGGCGACGGTCAGCATCTTGAACGTCGAGCCGAGCTCATAGACGTTGAGCGTCGCCTTGTTCTGAAGGTCGGCGATCGCGCCCTTGCCGGGCGCGTTCGGGTTGAAGCTCGGCAGCGAGGTCATGGCGAGGATCTCGCCGGTATCGACGTCGAGCACCATGCCGCTCCCGCCGGTCGACTGATGCTTGATCATCGCCGCCTGCAGCTCGGTCTCGAGCGCCGCCTGCACGCGCGCATCGATC
This sequence comes from uncultured Sphingomonadaceae bacterium, assembly GCA_964247195.1. Lineage (GTDB taxonomy): Bacteria > Pseudomonadota > Alphaproteobacteria > Sphingomonadales > Sphingomonadaceae > JAQGLK01. The sequence continues at coordinate 813 of CAXTTP010000392.1, read as the reverse complement.
GACAGCGCCGCCGGCGTACCGCGCCGCGCCGGATCGTTGAGCCGCGCGTCGAGCGTGCGCTCCATGCCCGAGACGGCCGAGCCGTCCTCCTTGATCCAGCCGAGCACGTGGCTGGCGAGCGTGCCCTGCGGATAGAGCCGCTCCGGCTCGCGGCCGAAGGCTAGCGCGGGCTCGCCGATCGCGTTCACCTGCGAGACCAGCTCGGGGAGCGCGCGCTGGTCGAGATAGACGAACTTCTTGCCGGACCGCAGGATCGCCAGATATTGCGCCTCGCTCCGCTGCGGCATCAGCGCAGCGAGCTTCGGCGCGATGTCCTCCGGCTTGCCGACGAGCTTGTTCGGATGCACCGCGATCGACCAGGCATCGAAGGTGCGCGCGAGCGGAACGCCGTTCCTGTCGACGATGTCGGCGCGCTCCGGGATCAGCCCGCTGGGGACGGCGTTGCGCAGCGGCCGCGGCTCGAACAGCGATAGCCAGACGAGCCGGCTGGCGATGATGCCGGTGACGCCGATGAACAGCAGCATCACCACCATCAGGCGGAAATGCGCGGTCGCGATGCTGGACTGGCGCTGCCCGGCCAGCCGCACCCGGGCCGGTGTGGCGATGACGGCGCTCACCGGTTGCGCTTGCCGCCCGTGCGCTCGCTCGCCGCAATCCGGACGATGTCGCCGAGCAGCTTGTCGTCGAGCAGCGCGACATCGTCGCGGCTACGACCCGGCTTGACGTAGACGGCATTGCGCACGCGCGGCGTGTCCTCGTCGCGGTCGTCCGCCGCGAGCTTCGGCGACGGCCGGCGCGCGGACGGCGTATAGC
>CAXTTP010000391.1:0-2456 GCA_964247195.1 uncultured Sphingomonadaceae bacterium | reverse complement strand
GGCCGGCGGCATGCGCCTCGGCGACGTCGGCGACGATGCCCGCCAGCCACTCGCGCCGGATCTCGCCGGCCGGGTCCACCAGCAGCGCCGAGCCGATCTTGACGATCAGGCGCGGGCAGATGTTCGGTGCGAACGGGTTCGCGCCGGCACGCGCGTTCACAGCGGCGACCATTCCACCGCGTCGGCCTCGCCGTCGTCCTGCGCCGGCGCCGCGGCTGCGGGACCGATCGCGCCGACCAGCCGGTCGAGCACGGCATCGACACCGACACCGCTCGCACCCGAAAGCAGCATCACCTCGCAACCGCTTGCCTTAGCTAGCTTCTTCTGCAGTTTCGCGACCGCCTTCTCGTCCAGCGCATCGATCTTGTTGAGGGCGAGCACCTCCGCCTTGTCGGTCAGGCCGCCGCCGTAGGCGTCGAGTTCGTCGCGGACGATACCCCATGCATCCACAGGATCGTCCCCGGTTGCATCCACAAGGTGCAGGATCACGCGGCAGCGCTCGATATGGCCCAGGAAGCGGTCGCCGACACCGGCGCCTTCGGCGGCGCCCTCGATCAGACCGGGTATGTCGGCAAGCACGAACTCGCGCGCGCGGTGCCGGACGACGCCGAGCTGGGGCCGTAGCGTGGTGAAAGGATAATCGCCTACCTTCGCCCTGGCATTGGTGGTAGCGTTGATGAAGGTCGACTTGCCGGCGTTGGGCAGACCGACCAGCCCGGCGTCGGCGAGCAGCTTCAGCCGCAGCCAGACCCACGCCTCCTCGCCGGGCCAGCCGGTGCCATGCTGGCGCGGCGCGCGGTTGGTGGAGGTCTTGTAGCTGGCATTGCCGCGGCCGCCGTCGCCGCCGCGCAGGAACACGCGGCGCTCCCCGGGCTGGGTAAAGTCGGCCAGGATGTGCTCCTTGTCCTCGCTCAGCACCTGCGTGCCGACCGGCACGCGTATCACGAGATCGTCGCCGCCGCCGCCGGTGCGGTTGGTGCCAGCGCCGCCCATGCCGCGGGGGGCGCGGAAATGCTGCGTGTAGCGGAAGTCGATGAGCGTGTTTAGGCCGGCGACGGTCTCGAAGACGATGTCGCCGCCCTTGCCGCCATTGCCGCCGTCCGGGCCGCCATATTCGATGAACTTTTCGCGCCGGAAGCTCACCGCCCCGGGACCGCCGGTGCCCGAGCGGATGAAGATCTTGGCCTGGTCGAGGAAATGCATGGTGGCGCCTTAGAGCAAGCGCGCCCTGAAATGAACCGTCCGTCGGAGGCGCGCCTGGACCGCGGAATGAACCGGGGCGTAGGCGATCACGCGCGCGCCCAGGTCAGGCGGCCATCGCGCGTGCGCCCGGTTCCCGCACGGCGTCGCCGGCATTACGGGCGAACAGCCGGCAGGGCAGGGCACCGATCGCCTTGAAGCCCAGCTTGCGCAGCACCCGCGCGGAGGCCGGATTGTCGCGCGAATGAACCGCGACCAGCCGCTTGATGCGCAAGCTGTGGTGCGCGAGCGCGACCATCGCGCTACCCGCCTCCGTCGCAAAGCCCAGGCCCCAATAAGGCCGCGCGATCCAGTAGCCGAGCTCGACGACGCCGCTTTCGCCGCGGTCCAGGCCGATGCCGCCGATGAGGCGCGGCGCGCGTTGCGTGCGCGCGAAGATCAGCAGCGACGGCAAGGCGTCCGCCACTCCACAGGACAGGTGGCGTTCGGCATCCGCGGGCGTGCAGGGCGACGGCACGCGCGCGAGGTTGCGTGCGACCGCATCCTCGCTCAGCCAGCGGGCCAGCGCCGGGGCATCCTCGATCCAGCCCGGCCTGAGCAACAGCCGCTCGGTACGCGCGAACATCTTCCGTCTCCTCGTTTTCGTGCCGCTCTGCCCAGTCCGGGTTACAGCGCGGCGACATGGATCGCAGGGAGACAGCAAAAAGGGAGGCGGGGCGACCCGTCTCCCTATCGATCCGGCCCGGCCGGATCTCGGGTCGCCCGCTGGACGACCCGTAAACAGGACCATCCGTTACTCGGCGGCTTCTGCCGCTAGGTCGACGCTCACGAACTTGCGGCCGAGCTTGCCGTCGTGGAAGGCCACGCGGCCGGCGCTGAGCGCAAACAGCGTATGGTCCTTGCCGATGCCGACGTTGCGGCCCGGATAGACGCGGGTGCCGCGCTGGCGGACGATGATGTTCCCGCCAACGACTTCCTCGCCGCCGAACTTCTTCACGCCCAGCCTGCGGCCGGCCGAATCACGGCCGTTACGCGACGAGCCGCCTGCTTTCTTATGTGCCATGGCTCTCGATGCTCCTCAGGCTTCGGCGGGGACCGGGGCTTCCGCCCGGGCCTCGCTCGCGCGCTCCTCGCCGATGGCGGTGATGCGCAGGATGGTGTGCTGCTGGCGATGGCCGTTACGGCGGCGGTAATTATGCCGCCGGCGCTTCTTGAAGACGATGACCTTGTCGGCCTTCGCCTGGGCGATGATCTCG
>CAXTTP010000390.1:0-2456 GCA_964247195.1 uncultured Sphingomonadaceae bacterium | reverse complement strand
TCGGGCACGCGTCACCCATGCGCTCGCCGGGTCGATGCCGCTGCTGCTGGAGGGGAAGGGAGAGTTGGAAGGCATTCCTCTCCGGCTGACCGCGCGAGGCGGCCCGCTACATGGCGCCAGCGTGGACCGGCCATACCCTTTCGTCGCTCGCCTGATCGACGGGGCGACGACCGTCGGCGCCCGAGGCACGAGCGGTGCTGCGTTCGATCTTACGGAGTTCAAGCTCGCAATGGACGCCCGCGGGCCGAACCTTGCCGATCTTGGCTATCTGTTCAACTTGCGCGCGCCGAACTCGCCGCCATTCAGACTCGTCACCCTGGCCCAGGGCAACGGCGCGCGATTCACGTTCAGCCCGCTGCAGGTCCGCTTCGGCGGCAGCGACGTGCGAGGCTGGATACGCTCGGATCATATGACCCAGCGGCATCGCGCGACCGCCGAGCTTTGGTCGACAGTCTGGACCAAGGAGGATGTGCGGGCGGTGCTTGCGCCGATACCACCCCGCGCGGCGGCACGCAGCCGATCGGGCGCAGTGCCTCGCGAAATCCCCAGCCGATGGATATTGCCGGACACGGCGTTCCCGATCGAGAACCTGCGTGGCCTTGATCTTCAGGCACGCGTCCATGTCCGCGCCGTCCGCGGCTATTCGCTGCCGCTGGACCAGCTCGACGCGCGGATCGATCTCGCCAACGGCAAGCTGACCTATTCCTCCGTCCGTGCCGAGATATATGGCGGTAACCTCACCGGGAGCGCCAGTCTCGATGTGCACCGGCCGACGCCGGGGCTAACGGTCACCGGTCGGGTCAGCCGCGTGCAACTCGCGGATCTACCGGCTCATGCAGGAGTCCGCCTGTCGGGGGAGTTGACCGCTTCGGCGAGGCTGAGCGGCGTCGGCCGCTCGGTGCATGAAGCGGCCTCCAACGCTTCCGGAGCCGTCATGATGCGGATCAGGCAAGGGTCCGTCCCGCCCGCGGCCGCCTTCATGCTGGGCGGAGACATGCTCAAGGGAATCCGCTCCCTGGGAGACGTGCGGCGGCCCGTCGCGCTGGACTGCATCTCGGCGGGCTTCAGCGCTGCCAACGGTCGGCTGACGACCGACAGTCTGGCGATCAAGACGGCCGCGGGAGACACGGTCGGGCGCGGCCTGATCGATCTGCGTAGCGAGACCGTGCGTTTCACGCTCTTCGGTGAACCCATGCACCACAGCCTCTTCCAATTGGCGATGCCGATCCTGATCCAAGGCCCTGCGAAACGGCCGAGAGCATCGATGCTGCCGACGCGTAATGCCACGAAGCTAGGCCTCAAGGGCGGGCTAGGCGTGGCGCTATCGCCTCTGGCTGCGCTGCTGCCGCTGGGTAAGCCGGCTCCGATCAAAGCAGTGTGCCGCTAACGGCTGATCGCCGACATCGCGAGATCGTGCCTTCACCCGAAAGGCCTGTCGAGCACGCATTCCAACTTCAGCTATATGGTCGATCAACATGCGGTGGAACGCCGGAGATGGCGAGCGCAACCGATCCACGCCTTTCACAATTGAGCGGTTTTGAGCAGGGCTCGGCGTCGCCAAGGCTACCACCCCCTTGCGTTTAGGCGGGGCTCTGACTGGAGGTGCTTTCGTCAGGGGCAAGAAGCACCGACGCCTCCACTCTGTTTCTGCCCTTGTTCTTTGCCTTGTAGAGGGCCGTATCCGCCGCCTGTAGCAATCCGGCCGGCATGCCTGTCGTGCCACCCGTGCGTGCAAGGGCCGTCGCCGCGCCGATACTGACCGTGATCACGCCGCCGCCTTCGAGATTGCCCGCATGGGTCAGCTGCAGCGACTCGATCGCGGTGCGTAGCTGGTTGGCGACATGCACTGCATCAACGTTACCCGTGTTTGGAAGCACGACTGCAATCTCCTCGCCGCCGTATCGGGCCAGGGTATCGCCGGGACGACGGACAGCACGTGTCAGGGCGGCTGCCACGGCACGCAGGCAATCGTCGCCCACCTGATGGCCATACTGGTCGTTGAACGATTTGAAGTGGTCCACGTCGATCAGCAGCAGGGACATTTGTGACCCATCCCGAAGTGTCCGCCGCCACTCCCGATCAAGCGCTTCATCGAAAGCCCGCCTGTTGGCCAGCCCCGTAAGAACGTCGGTCAGCGCCATGGCAGACAGCTGGTCTTCCAAGGCCTTCCGCTCACTCACGTCTCGCAACGTGAGCACCGTGTCTCCAGGGGTGCCGGTGACCGGATCGAGGACGATCCTGACATTCTCCTCGACCCAGAGCCAGGATTCGTCGCGCTTCCGGATCCGAAACGTGAGGCGACTGTCGCCGCCATCGGAATCTCGAAGAGCAACCTTGGCCGCAGCAAGCAGGGGCACATCGTCCGGATGGATGAAAGCTTCAGGCCCATGCCCGATCATCTCCTCGGGGGTCCAGCCCAATACCCGCAGCGATGATGGCGAAACGTAGGTCGGGAA
>CAXTTP010000389.1:0-2469 GCA_964247195.1 uncultured Sphingomonadaceae bacterium | reverse complement strand
CCGGCGTCGAGATGTTCCGCAAGCTGCTCGACCAGGGCCAGGCCGGCGACAACATTGGCGCGCTGCTGCGCGGCGTCGGCCGTGAGGAGGTCGAGCGCGGCCAGGTCCTTGCGAAGCCCGGCTCGATCAAGCCGCACACGGAGTTCACCTCGGAGGTCTACGTGCTGTCGAAGGAAGAAGGCGGCCGCCACACGCCGTTCTTCGCCAACTACCGCCCGCAGTTCTACTTCCGCACGACGGACGTCACCGGCGAGGTCGTCCTTCCCGAGGGCACCGAGATGGTGATGCCGGGCGACAACGTCTCGCTCGGCGTCAAGCTGATCGCTCCGATCGCGATGGAGGAGGGCCTGCGCTTCTCGATCCGCGAGGGCGGCCGCACCGTCGGCGCGGGGGTTGTCAGCGCGATCACGAAGTAATATAGGGCAGCACCGCTCGGCTCCTCCGGGAGTCGGGCGGTTATGCTTTTTGTGAACAGCCTCGGCACAGCGGCGCCCGCCGCTCGGCCGAGGCCGGCTCTTTCGCATCGGTGGTGGTAATGGACTCTAATATTCGCATTCGCTTGAAGGCGTTCGATCATCGCGTGCTCGATCAGGCGACGGCAGATATTGCGGACACGGCGCGTCGTACCGGCGCCCTGATCCGGGGTCCTATCCCGCTGCCGACGCACATCGACAAGTTCACCGTGAACCGCGGCCCGCATATCGACAAGAAGTCGCGCGAGCAGTTCGAAGTGCGCACCTACAAGCGGCTGCTCGACATCGTGCAGCCCACGCCGCAGACGGTCGACGCGCTGATGAAGCTCGATCTCGCCGCCGGCGTAAACGTGGAGATCAAGCTGGCCTGACGGCTAGCTCGACAGCAGGGATACCGGGCAGCCGCGCTGCCGACCGAGTCCCCGCCGCCGCCTCTTCGGAGCGGCAACCGGCCCGGGCGGGGGCATATCGGACGACATGGGCTGGGCCTCGGGCTTCCCGGGGCTCTTTTGTTTTTCACGCTCCTTGTCGGAGCCTCTGATGGAAGGGACAGATCATGCGCACTGGCGTGATCGCTAAGAAGATGGGGATGACCCGCCTGTTCCAGGAAGACGGACGCCATGTGCCCGTTACCGTCCTGGCGCTCGAGGGAGTCCAGGTGGTGGCGCGCCGCGAGGCGGATCGCGACGGCTATGTCGCGGTGCAGCTCGGCGCCGGCACCGCCAAGGTCAAGAACGTTGCCAAGCCGCAGCGTGGCCATTTCGGCAAGGCCGAGGTCGAGCCCAAGGCGTACGTCGCCGAGTTTCGGGTGGATGAGGACGGCCTGCTCGACGTGGGCGCGGAGATCTCCGCCGACCATTATGTCGCCGGCCAGTTCGTCGACATTTCCGGCCAGACGCAGGGCAAGGGCTTCCAGGGTGGCATGAAGCGCTGGGGCTTCGGTGGTCTGCGCGCGACCCACGGCGTGTCGGTGTCGCACCGCTCGCTCGGCTCGACCGGCCAGCGCCAGGATCCGGGCAAGGTCTTCAAGAACAAGAAGATGGCCGGGCACATGGGCGACCGCCAGCGCACCCAGCAGAACCTCGAGATCGTCCGCACCGATCCGGAGCGCGGACTGCTCTTCGTCAAGGGCTCGGTGCCCGGCTCGAAGGGCGCGTGGCTGATGGTCAAGGATTCGGTCAAGATCGAGCGCCCCGGCGATGCGCCCTACCCGGCGGGCCTGAAGGCCGCGCACATCGTCCATGAGGAAGCGCCGGCCGGCATGGTCGAGGCGGCCGCCGTCCACGAGATCCCGGCACTGCCGAGCGCCGAGGAAGTCGCCGCCGGCGTCGCCGAGGCGGATCGGGCGATCGAGGCCGATGCGGCCGCAACCACGCCCGAAACCGACGGCCAGGAGGGCTGATCATGAAGGTTCAGGTCCAGACCCTCGATGCGTCCGGAAACGGCGCGATCGAGCTCAGCGATGCGGTGTTCGGCATCGAGCCGCGCGCCGACATCCTCCATCGCGTCGTGACGTGGCAGCTCGAGAAGCGCCGCGGCACCGCGCGCGCCACCCGCGAGCGCTCCGACGTCGCGCGCACCGGCAAGCGGCTCGGCAACCAGAAGGGCGGCGGTACCGCTCGCCACGGCGACCGCGCCGCGCCGATCTTCATCGGCGGCGGTAAGGCGCACGGCGCCCGCTTGCGTGACTTCAACCCGGGGCTGAACAAGAAGGTTCGCGCGCTCGGGCTGAAGATGGCGCTCTCGTCCAAGGCGAAGGACGGCAGCCTGATCGTGCTCGACTCGCTTGAGGTCGCCGAGGGCAAGACCAAGGCGCTTGCAAACCAGATCGTCGACCTGGGCTTCGGCACTAAGGTGCTGGTGATCGACGGCGAGACCGTCACCACCAGCTTCGCGCGCGCGGCCGGCAACCTTGTCGGGATCAACGTGCTGCCGGCGATGGGCGCCAACGTCTACGACATCCTGAAGCATGACACGCTGGTGCTGACGCGCGCCG
>CAXTTP010000388.1:0-2471 GCA_964247195.1 uncultured Sphingomonadaceae bacterium | reverse complement strand
CACTGCCGGGAGGGGAAGCGCGAGTGCCGATGCCGACACCAGAACGCCCGATCCCATCCAGCGAAGCAAGGCGCGTCGATCGGTCCGCATTTCGCTATCGGCTCCCGACCGGCTTCTGGTCCGCGCGCCGGATGGGTTTCGCGCTCTTAGGGCTGTCGGCATATGGCGTGGCTTTGGCCGCGTCCATCCCGGCGTCGCGCGCGATGCGGCCGGCGGACGGCTGGGAGCGTAGTGCCGGGACGATCTGGAATGGCGCGGCGACCCGCGCGGGCGCCGTTCGGGTCGCCTGGACGTGGGCGCCGCTCGCCTCTCTCGCCCGGTTCGGCTTCGTCGCCGACTGGACCGCCAGCGGCAGCGGCACGGATCTGTTCGGGCGGGCGGTGGTTCGCCGCGCGAGCCTGACGCTGGAAGATGTCAGCGGACAGACGAGCGGCGCGCTCGTGACCGCGCTCGCCCCGTCGTTGCCCTTTTCGTGCCAGTTTGCCATCGACGTCGATCTGCGACGCGTCGTCATCGGTGGAGACGACCAGATGATCCGCGGCGAGATGCGTAGCGGCCCGGGACGCTGCACGCCGACGATCGGCAACGCAGCGGCGTCGGAGACGCCGCCGCTCATCGCGAGCTTCACACCCGCGCGCGAACGGACGATCGGTCTCATCACGCCATCGGGGCTCCGACGGCTGACGCTCGGGTCGGTGACCCTCCTGAGAAACGGGCATTTCCGGTTTGCCGTCACGGGAGAAGGCGGACGCATGCTGCCGTTCGCGCGCGGCCTCGCGATCGAGAGCGATCTGTAGCCGCGGGCGGCGCGCCGGGTCAGATCGCCACCAGGTTGTTCAGGTTGATGATCGGCAGCAGGATGGCCAGCACCATCAGCAGCACCAGACCGCCCATCAGGAGCAGCACCGCCGGTTCGACGAGCGCGACCAGCGTGGCGATCAACGCATCGAGTTCCCGCTCCAGCTCCGACGCGGCCCGCGCGAGCGCCGGCGCCAGCCGCCCGCCGGTTTCCCCGCTTGCGACGATCGCGACGAGCATCGGCGGGAACACCCCCGACTCGTCCATTGCGCGATGGAGGGTGCTGCCTTCGCGCACCCGCGCCGCCACCTCGGTCACCTCCGCCCGGATATGCCGGTTCGGCGTCACCGCGGCGGCACCGAACAGTGCATCGACCAGCGGCACCGCGCTTTGCACGAGCGTCGCCAGGCTGCTGGCGAAGCGTGCCGCGTTCAGCTGCCGGCTGAAGCTGGCGAACGGACGGTTCGTGGCGAGATATCGGTCGAACCGCAAGCGGTTGGCCGGAATGCGAAGCCAGCGCTGCACGGCGATGCCGCCGAGCGCCAGCACGCCCGCGCCGATCAGCCCGAACGACGTTATCCCCGAACTAAGCGCGATCAGCGCGCGGGTGAGGAACGGCAGATCGGCGCCGCGGGACACGAAGACGCGAACGATATCCGGCACGACATAGATCATCAGCAGGATCATCATGCTGACCGAAACGACGGCCAGCAGCGCAGGGTAGAGCAGCGCCAGACGCACCCGCTGCTGCGTACGGTGGCGATTCTCGACGAACTCGGCGAGGTGGGAAAGGACGTCCGCCAGCCGACTGGACTGTTCCCCGGCTGCGATGGCGGCGCGGTAATATTCCGGGAATACACCGCGCTGCTCGGCGATGGCCCCTGCGAAACTGCGCCCGTCCAGGATCGTGCCGCGCAGGTTGAGCAGTAGCGGCCGCATCGAGCCCTGCTCCGACTGCGCGGCCACGAGCCGCAACGCCTCCTCGATCCGGACATCGCTGCCGATGAGGGTCGCGATCTGCCGTGTCGCCCTGGCGAGCGCGCGAGCGCTGAGGCGCCGCCGGGAGAAGCGCGGCGTACCCTGCAGAGCCGCAGCGCTCGCGCCGCCGGTCGTGGCTTCGATCCGGGTGGGCAGCAGCGCGCGATCGCGAAGCGAACGCCGGGCGCCGCTCTCGTTCGCGGCTTCCACCACGCCGCGCTGCGGTCGTCCGGCGGCATCGACCGCGCGATAGACGAAGGCGGGCATCAGCGGCTGCCTCTAGCCATCGTCGCGCACCACGCGGGCGACTTCCTCGACGGAGGTGACGCCCATCAGGATCTTGGCGACGCCATCTTCGATCAGGCTCGGCCCCGCGCGTCGGGCCGTCGCCTCGATCTCCGCCTCCGCTGCGCTATCGTGGATCATCGCTCCCATCGCGCCATCCACCTCGACGATCTCGTAGATCGCGGTGCGGCCGCGGTAACCCTCGCCGTGGCACGCCGCGCATCCCCGCGCACGCCATACCGCCGTGCCGGCTTCGAGCGCCCCGCCCAGCATCGCGGCGTCGGTAGCGCTCGCGTGGTCAGGCTCCCGGCATGCCGGACAAAGCCGCCGGACGAGCCGCTGGGCAATCAAGCCGACCAGCATCGGCGCCAGCAGATAGCGCTCCACGCCCATGTCGATCAGCCGCGTCA
>CAXTTP010000387.1:0-2478 GCA_964247195.1 uncultured Sphingomonadaceae bacterium | reverse complement strand
ATTTCTTCTACTGCCGCGATCCGTGGGGCAGCTACAGCGAGTTCAGCGCCGACATGGACTATATCCCGCACGACCATGACTGGGAGGCGGGCGACCATCCGCCAGAGGATTCGATGTTCCTGTGGGGGCCGAACCCGCCCGAAGACTTCATCCAGAATTTCGAGCCCGAGGAAGCGACCGCGGCATGACCACTTTCGTATTGATGCACGGCGGCGGCATGGGCGGGTGGACGTGGAAATATGTGCGGCCGATCCTGCAGGCGGCGGGGCATGAGGTGTTCACGCCGACCTTCACCGGCTTCGGCGAGCGTATCCACCTGATGGCGCGCGAGCATGGCAATGCCACGCACGTCACCGACATCGTCAACGTGCTGCACTACGAGGATCTGTCGGACGTCGTGCTGGTGGCGCACAGCTATGCCGGAACGATCGGGCCGGGCGTGGTCGCGCAGGAGGGGGATCGCATCCGCCGGCTCGTCTATCTCGACGCGATCGTGCCGCATTCGGGCGAGAGCATCGCGGCGTTGATGGGCTTCATGCCCGCCGACCAGGCCGCCGGGCTCGATGCGATGATGGCGGCGGGCGAAGGTCCGATCGGATCGGGCGTCCACGAACAGCAGCGCGCGATGGCCAAGGAACATCCTCACATGATGCCGCCCGAGCGGCAGGAATGGCTGCTCGACCATCTCTCCGACATGCCGCTGCGGGCGACCGTCAGCCCGATCACGGTGGGCGCGGAGACGATCACCAAGCCGGTCGACTATATCGCGGCCGCGCACACGATCATGGGCGCGATGCATGAGCGCGCGCGGACGCTCGGCTGGACGATGCACGATCATCCGGGCGACCATGCGCTGCTGGTCGGCGATCCCGAGGGCACGGCGAAGCTGATCCTGGAAGCGGCAGCGGCGTGATGGACGTCACCGAACTCTTCTCGGTGCGGGGACGTGTCGCGCTGGTTACCGGCGGGTCGGCCGGGATCGGCCGGCACATCGCCACCGGTCTCGCTGCGGCGGGGGCCAAGGTCTATATCTGCGCACGCACGGCGGCGAAGGTCGAGGCGGCGGCGGCCGGGATCGCCGGCGAGGTGATCGGCCTGACCGCCGATGTGTCGACCGCGGCCGGCATCGCGGCGCTCGTCGCCGAGATCGGTGCGCGCGAGCCGGCGCTGCATATCCTCGTCAACAATGCCGGGACACTGATCGACGCGCCGCTCGACGACTATCCCGAGGAGGGCTGGGACGAGGTGCTCAACCTCAACCTCAAGACGCCGTTCTTCCTCACGCAGAAGTTGCTGCCGCAGCTGCGCGCCGGGGCGACCGCAGAGCGGCCGGCGAGCGTGATCGACATCGGATCGGTCGGCGCGATCAAGATCGGCCCACGCGAGGTCTATGCCTATCAGGCATCGAAGGCGGCGATCCACTGGCTGGTCAAGTCGATGGCGAAGCGGCTGGGGCCGGACAACGTCACCGTCAACGCGATCGCGCCCGGGTTCTTCGAATCGGACATGACCGTCATCACATCGGACGCGATGCGCGATATGGTCGTCGGCATGGTCCCCAGGCGCCGCGTCGGCAGCGCCGAGGACATGGCCGGTGCGGCGATCTACCTCGCAAGTCGCGCGGGTGCCTATGTCACCGGATCGGTGATCCCGGTCGAGGGCGGCCTCTCGATCTGAGCGGCCGGCGCGCTGCCTCCCTATATTCGGATAGGTTTTGCCGCGACCCCCGCGGCGCACGGGTTCGGCATGGATTTTTCACTTTCCCAGGAACAGCTCGCGTTCCGCGACATGGTGCGCCGCTGGACCAATGCCGAGGCGCCGAAGGACTGGATGCGCGCGCTCGAGGCGGACGAGGAGAATTATCCCGTAGCGCTGTGGGACAAGCTCGCCGAGCAGAGCTTCTTCGGCATCGGCATTCCCGAGGAGTATGACGGTCTCGGCGGCGACGTCGTGATGCAGATGATCTTCGCGCGCGAGTTCGCGCGGACGGCAGGCGGATTGCTCTGGGTGTGGGGGCTGACGTCGTTCGGGGGCGCCAAGACGATCTCGGCGGTGGGGACCGAGGAACAGAAGAACCGTTTCCTGCGGCCAATGGCGCAGGGGCAATTGCGCGTGTCGCTCAGCATGACGGAGCCGGACGGCGGCACCGACGTGCTCGGGGCGATGAAGACGCATGCCGAGAAGGTCGACGGCGGCTGGGTGCTCAACGGTGCGAAGATGTGGACGACGGCGGCCAAGGTGGCCGACCGGCTACTCGTGCTCGCGCGGACCGACAAGAACGTCGAGAAGAAGCATCAGGGGCTGACGATGTTCTTCGTCGATGCCAAGATGCCGGGGATCACCGCCTCGCTCCTTCCCAAGCTCGGCATGCGCGCGATGGGATCCTGCGCGGTGAGCTACGACGATGTGTTCGTGCCCGATGCGGACGTGCTCGGCGAGCCGGGCAAGGCCTGGTACGCGATGCTGCCGACGCTCAAC
>CAXTTP010000386.1:0-2482 GCA_964247195.1 uncultured Sphingomonadaceae bacterium | reverse complement strand
GAACACGCCCTGCGCCGATCCGCCGGCGCTCGCCGTGTTGCCGGTCGAGCCGCTGTGCGTCAGCGTCTGCGGGCCGCGATAGTCGGCGGAGGTGGGATCAGTCTCGGTGTTGTTCGGATCGACCGTGGAACCGCTCGTCACCGCGATCGAGAAGAGGCCGCTGTTGATCGTGATGTCGGCCGATTCGCCGGCGACCAGCGCTGCGTTGGTGGAGGCGTTGATCGTGCCGGCCTGGTTGATGCGCGGCGCAACGAGCGCGACGTAATTGCCATCGCCGCCGGTGCCGTTCAGCGTCGCTCCCGCATCGATGACGATCTTCGAATAGCTTGAGCCGACACGGGTCTGGCCGGAGGCGTCGGTCTGATCGATCGGATTGCGGAAGCGGATCTCGCCATTGGTGCCGAGGAAGCTGCCGTCGGCGTTCGAGAGGATGTCCTGCGTCGAGAGCAGCAGGCTGCCGACGTTGAAGGTGGCGCCGGCGCCGGCGATGATGCCGCCCGGGCTGTAGAACCAGATATGGCCGCCGGCGTCGCTGGTCGTGTTGCCGTAGAAGCTGATGCCCGGATAGGCGTTCGGCGCGGTCGCCGACGGGATGATCCGGTTGAGGACCGTATAGCTGCCAAGCCCGCGCGCCGCGGTGAAGCTTGCCGTGCCCTGCTGCTGGAAGACGATCGTGTTGGCGTGGTTCGTATCGGCCGGCCCGGTCGGCGTCCAGTTGATGATCGAGTTGGGCGCGTTGACCGTGATGTGGGTGGATATGTCGCTGGTGCCGGTGGTGATCGTCGCCGTGGGCAGCGGGGCCGGCGTCGGCATGGCCGGTGTCGCCGTCGGCACGTAGGTGTTGATGACCGGGGTGCCGAGATAGGACGGGCCGCTCGTTATGGATCCGGCCCGGGCAGGGGCGGACTGGCCGAGCGCAACCATCGCCGAGGCGAGCGCGCAGGTCGACATCAGCGGGCGGCGCGACCGTGCGACGATCGTCTGCTGCTGGGAACGCGGGGCCGACATACTCCACCTCACCTACACGAACGGGTTCAACGCCTACGCACGCACGCCTTGGGGATCAGCGCACCCACGGCCACAATTTAGTCGTCAGCGACACCAGCAACCGCGTGTCGCCCTTGTGGGTCTGGAGGCCGACGCGGTCGAGCGGCTGCGCGACGGCGACGTCCAGCCGGGCATGATCGCCGAAGGTCGCCCGCAGGCCGCCGCCGACCGACGACAGCTGCTGCGACTTGTCGAAGTCGGCGATCGTCGGATCGTTCTTGGTCCACACCCAGCTATGATCGAAGAAGGCATAGGGCTGCAGCGTCAGGCTGTTGCGGGTCTGCGGCACGAGCGTGCCGAAGCGCAGCTCCGCCTGGAAGCCAAGGCCGCTGTCGCCGATCAGCGAGCCCGGATCATAGCCGCGCCCGGCGGTGTAGTTGCCGGCCGAGAACTGCTCGAAGCTGAACAGCGGCTTGGTCGCATATTGCGCCCGCGGCGAGAGCACGAAGGCGATCTTCGGCAGCGGCCGATATTCCAGCTGCCCGCTCAGCCGTGCCTCGAACGCGTCGGGCTCGCCGTTCGCCCGGCTCGCTCTGCCCGGTACGATGCAGGCGGCGTTGGCGGCGGAACCGCAGCCGTCGCTCGCGCCGAGCCCGTCGATGCCCTCGCGGAGCTCCAGCGAGCCGGTGACGCGCCAGCGCGGCTCGGCGATCGAGTAGCCGGCGAGCGCACCGATGCTCCGGCGGTCGAGCGCGTCGAGATCGAGCCGGCCGTAGAACACCCGCAGCCGGTCGCGCGTGCGGTCGCCGACGAACCGTACCCGCTGGTTGATGAAGTCGAAGCCCGCCGCGCCGCGCAGGTTGGTCGCCTGGGTCCGGACGAACGGGTAGCTGCCCTCGATCGACGCCACCAGCGTTTCGGAATGGATGTCGGCGTCGCCGCCGTTAGCGTCGACGACGTCGGGCGTCGTCCAGGCATAGGTGAAGCGACCGCCCAGCGTCAGCCCCTCCTGGCCCAGCCGCACGTCGTAGCCGGACTGAAGGACCTGCTGCTCCTTGAAGTCGGCGGTCGAGAAGAAGCCCAGCGTCAGCCGGTCGCCGAAGCCGAGCAGGTCATAGGCTTCGCCGCGGATCAGCCCGCCGAATCGGCCGACGTCGCGCGAACCGTAATTCTGGATGTTCGCATCCACCGCGATCGGCGTCTTGGTGACGCTGACCTCGGCCAGCACCTCGCCGGGGGCGGTGCCGGCCGGCCGCAGCGTCAGCCGCACGTCGTAGCCGGGCAGGTCGCGCGCGAGCAGCAGGTAGCGCTCGGCGACTTTCTCGTTGAACGCGTCCTCGCCCTTCAGTGCCTCGAGATAGCCGGCGATCAGCCGCTCCGACTTGCCGGCATCGCCGCGCACCTGGATCTGGACGATCTTGGCCATCAGCACGTCGAAATGGACGACGCCGTTCTCGATCCGCTGCGGCGGCACCTGGACCGCGGCGAGATAGCC
>CAXTTP010000385.1:0-2496 GCA_964247195.1 uncultured Sphingomonadaceae bacterium | reverse complement strand
CGGCTTCTGCACGCCCGGCTTCGTCATGTCGCTCTACGGCCGCAGCGTCGGCGCGGCCGGCACCGTCGGCGCGAGCGTCGCCGACGTGATCGCCGGCAATCTCTGCCGCTGCACCGGCTACGGCCCGATCCTCGCCGCCGGCGAGGCGGTGGCGCCGGCGCCGCGCAACGACGCGGCGCTGGCCGCGGTGCTGCGCGACCTCCGGCCGGCCGCGATGCTCTCGGGCGACTTCGCCGATCCGCTCGCGGAGGTGGAGCGGCGCTGGCATGTTCCGCGCACCGGCGACGAGCTCGCCGCCTTGCTGGTCGAGCATCCGGAGGCGCGGCTGGTGGCCGGCGCGACCGACGTCGGCCTGTGGGTGACCAAGCAGCACCGCGTGTTGCGCGACGTCGTCTTCATCGGCGACATCGCCGACCTTGCCGGCATCGAGGAAGACGGGGACGGCCTGCGCCTCGGCGCCACCGTCCGCTATGCGGAGGCCTGGGCGCCGCTCGGGCGGCTCCACCCCGACCTGCGCGAGCTCGTCCGGCGGATCGGCGGCACGCAGGTGCGCAACGCCGGGACCGTCGGCGGCAACATCGCCAACGGCTCGCCGATCGGCGACATGCCGCCGGCGGTGATCGCGCTTGAAGCCACCGTTACGCTCCGCCGGGGCGACGAGCGCCGGACGATCCCGCTCGAGGACTATTTCATCGCCTACGGCCGCCAGGATCGGCGCCCCGGCGAATTCGTCGAAAGCCTGTTCGTGCCCCGCCCCGAGCCGGCCACGCGGATCGCCATCACCAAGCTCGCCAAGCGGTTCGACAGCGACATCTCCGCCGTCTGCGGCGCCTTCGCGGTGATCATCCGCGATGGCGCCGTGGCGGATGCGCGGATCGCCTTCGGCGGCATGGCGGGCGTGCCGAAGCGGGCGGCGGCTTGTGAGGCGGCGCTGGTCGGCCAGCCGTGGAGCGAGGCGACGGTCGCCTCGGCGATGGCGGCGCTGGCGGACGATTTTTCGCCGCTCACCGATGTGCGCGGCTCTTCGCGCTATCGGCTCACCGTCGCGGCGAACCTGCTCAGGCGGCTGTGGCTTGCCGGCGAGGCGCCCGGCGAGCCGCTGTCGGTGCTGGCGGAGAGCCTCGCCGATGGCTGATTGCGATGCGCCTCCCGGGCGGGCCGTGCGGGCGCCGCTGCCGCACGACAGCGCCGTCCAGCACGTCACCGGCACCGCCCTCTACGTCGACGACGTCGCCGAGCCGGCAGAGCTGCTCCATCTCGCCTTCGGCCAGAGCACGCAGGCGCACGCGCGGATCAGGAGCATCGACCTGTCGGCGGTGCGCGCCGCGCCCGGCGTCGTCGCGGTGTTCGCCGCGTCCGACATACCCGGCAAGAACAACGTCAGCCCGGTCGCCGCGGACGACCTGCTGTTCGCCGACGGCGAGGTGGTCTGCGTCGGCCAGTCGCTGTTCGTCGTCGCCGCCACCAGCACCGTCGCCGCCCGGCGCGCCGCCCGGCTCGCGATCGTCGACTACGAGCCCCTGCCCGCCTTCATCACGATCGCCGAGGCGCGCGCGGCGAATGCGCTCCTCGAGCCCAGTCAGCGGATGGCCCGCGGCGACGCCGACGCCGCTCTCGCCGCCGCCCGCCACCGCGTGCAGGGCTCGCTCGAAATGGGCGGGCAGGATCATTTCTACCTCGAGGGGCAGGTCGCGCTGGCGACGCCGGGCGAGGACGGCCAGGTCCACCTTCTCGCCTCGACCCAGCATCCGAGCGAGGTCCAGCATCTCGTCGCCAACATGCTCGGCATCGGCCATGCCGACGTGACGGTGGAGGTGCGCCGTATGGGCGGTGCCTTCGGCGGCAAGGAGACGCAGGCCGCATTGTTCGCCGCCGCCGCAGCGCTGGTCGCCGCCAAGACCGGTCGCCCGGCGAAGATCCGCGCCGACCGCGACGACGACATGGCGATGACCGGCAAGCGGCACGACTTCGTCGTCGACTACGATGTCGGCTTCGATGGCGAGGGCCGCATCGGGGGCGTCCGCATCGAGCTCGCGTCGCGTTGCGGCGCGACGCTGGACCTCAGCGCCGCGATCAACGATCGCGCGATGTTCCACGCCGACAATTGCTATTTCCTGCCCGCCGTCGAGATCGTCTCCCACCGCCTGCGCACGCACACCGTCTCGAACACCGCGTTCCGCGGCTTCGGCGGTCCGCAGGGGATGCTGGCGATCGAGCGGGTGATGGACGCGATCGCCGCCGCGCTCGGCCGCGATCCGCTGGCGGTGCGCCAAGCCAATCTCTACGGCCCGGGCCGCGACGTCACGCCCTACGAGATGATCGTCGAGGACAATGTCGCGCCGGAGATCATCGCCGAGCTTGCCAGCCGAGCGGGCTATGCGGCGCGCGCGGAGCGGGTCGCGGCGTTCAATGCCCGGCACAGCGTGCTGAAGAAGGGGCTGGCGCTGACGCCCGTCAAGTTCGGCATCAGCTTCACCACCACCCACCTCAACCAGG
>CAXTTP010000384.1:0-2512 GCA_964247195.1 uncultured Sphingomonadaceae bacterium | reverse complement strand
CGCCGGTCGAGGGCGGCGGCCGCCATCCGCTCGCGAAGCGCGACGATGAGCGGGTGGGCGGCGGCATCGCCGGCGAGGAAGGCGTCGAGCACCGGCAGGGTCCGCGCGAGCAGCGCCTGCGGCGGCCGGCATCCCGCGGCCTCGTCCGCCCGCACCTTCTCGGCGACGCCGGCATAGCCGGTCGCGAACCCGTCGAGCTTGACCAGCCAGGCGTCGACCGCGGCCGGCGTCGCCAGCGATTGCTGCGCGGCCATGATGTTGATCGTGTCGACCACCGCGCCGCCGATCTGGTTCGCGACATAGGGGATGTGCCCGGAATACCAGAAGGGATTGATCCGCCCGTAGGGGATCGCCGCCGAACGCAGCCCGTTCGCGATCACCGCGCGCGCCACGTCGAGCCGGAGCGCCGCGCGCGCGTCGTGCCGGCAGGAAAGGCCGGCGAGGTCCGTCCGCGCGGTCGCGAGCGCCGTCCGCCAGCTCGCCTCGCCGGCCGGGGAATAATCGTCCATCGTCCGCGCGAGCGGGCCGCCGTCGAGCGCGCCGGGGGCGCCGTTATAGGTCGCCGTCTCGGGCAGATGCACGAGCAGCCGGTCGGCCACCGCGTCCATCGGACGGCTGAGCGGGCAGGGCGGCGTGCGGGTCCAGCCGCCGGTGGCGGCGGCAGCCACGCCGGAGGCCAGGAGCGCCATCGTGTCGCGTCGTGTCGGCATCGTTGTCCCTTGATCCGACCTATGTGGTGACATTGGCCGGCAGCCACGGCAACAGGGGCGAATGTCCACCGACGCCGCAAGCGAAATCCTGATCGAGCTGCCCGGCGATCCTGCGACCGGCATGCTGCTCCTCGCCGACCATGCCTCGAACCGGGTACCGGCCGATATCGCGCTCGATCCGCTGGGGCGCGCGCTCTGCGCGGCACTCGGCTGTCCGGGCGTGCTGGCGGCGGTGTCGCGGCTGGTGATCGACCTCAATCGCGAGGAGCATGCCGCCGGGCTGATCCCGGCGCTGAGCGATGGCCATGTCATTCCCGGCAACGCTGATCTGGACGCCGCCGGACGGGGCGCAAGGCTGGCGCGTTTCTGGCGGCCTTATCATGATCACCTCTCCAGCCGGATCGAAGCGACCCGGCCCAAGCTGCTGATTTCCCTGCACAGCTTCACCCCCCGGCTGCAATCGGCGCGAGACGAGGCGCGGCCGTGGCAGGTCGGCGTGCTCTACAATCAGGACGAGCGCGCCGCGCGCGTCGCGATCCCGCTGCTGGAAGCCGCCGGCATCGTCACCGGCGATAATCTGCCTTATTCGGGGAAGCTGCTGAACGCGACGATGAACCGGCATGGCGAGGCGACCGGCACCGCCTATCTCGGGCTCGAGGTGCGGCAGGATCTGATCGGCGACGCGGCCGGCGTCGCGCACTGGTGCGCGCGGCTCGTGCCGGTGATCCGCGCGACGGCCGACGCGCTCGCTTGATCCGGTGGCGGCACCCGGCCTAGACGCAGGCGCACCATGACCCAGACCTTCGACAAATCGCGACTGCCGAGCCGGCATGTCTCCGTCGGTGCCGAACGTGCGCCGCATCGCAGCTATTATTATGCGATGGGCCTGACCGAGGAGGAGATCGCGCGCCCGTTCGTGGCGATCGCCAGCGCCGGCAACGACAGCGCGCCCTGCAACACCACGCTCGATGCCCAGGCCGACGTCGCCCGCGGCGGAGTTATCGAGGGCGGCGGCATGCCGCGCCGGTTCAACACCATCACCGTCACCGACGGCATCGCGATGGGCCATCAGGGGATGAAGTCGTCGCTGGTCAGCCGTGAGGTGATCGCCGACTCGGTCGAGCTGTCCGTGCGCGGCCATTGCTATGACGCGCTCGTCGCGTTCGCCGGCTGCGACAAGTCGCTGCCCGGCATGATGATGGCGATGTTGCGCCTCAACGTGCCGGCGATCTTCGTCTATGGCGGATCGATCCTGCCCGGCAGCTTCCACGGTCGCGACGTGACCGTGGTCGACGTGTTCGAGGCGGTCGGCCAGCATGCCGCCGGCAACTGCCCGCTGCACGAACTGATCGCGCTGGAGAAGGTGGCGTGCCCCGGCCACGGCGCATGTGGCGGGCAATATACCGCGAACACCATGGCCTGCGTCGCCGAGGCGATCGGATTATCATTGCCGAACAGCAACATGATGCCGGCTCCTTACAAGGCGCGGGATGAGATCGCGCATGCCGCCGGCCGTCAGGTGATGGACCTGCTGGCCCGCAACCTGCGGCCGCGCGACATATGCACGCGGGCCGCGTTCGAGAATGCGGCGCGCGTGGTGGCAGCGACTGGCGGCTCGACCAATGGCGCGCTGCACCTTCCGGCTATGGCCAACGAGGCCGGCATCGATTTCGACCTGTTCGACGTCGCCGAGATCTTCAAGTCGACGCCCTACATCGCCGATCTCAAGCCCGGCGGCCGCTATGTCGCCAAGGACATGCACGAGGCCGGCGGCGTCTACATGCTGATGAAGACCTTGCTCG
>CAXTTP010000383.1:0-2513 GCA_964247195.1 uncultured Sphingomonadaceae bacterium | reverse complement strand
ACTGCCCCCGGGTCCGCTGCGTCTCACACGAAATCATTTATCACCATAGCCGGGCGAACCCGGCACCGCGGATATAGGCCGGCGGCGCGCAGATGGAAAGGGCAGGCCGCGCCGCTTGCAACCACCGCCGGCGGGCGTATGAGCGGCGGCGACCATGTTGACCCAGCGCTCCCGTTACGCCTTGCGCGCGATGCTGCTGCTGGCCCGCACCGACCGCACGCTGCCGCTGCCGCTGAGCCGCATCACGATCGAGGCGCGGGTGCCGCGCAAGTTCCTCGAGATCATGTTCGCGGACCTGAAGCAGGCCGGCCTGATCGCCGCGACCCGCGGCAAGACCGGCGGTTACCGGCTTGCCCGGGCGCCGCACCTGATCTCATTCGGCGACATCATCCGGGTGATCGAAGGGCCGTTGGCGCTCGTGCCCTGCGTCAGTCGCACCGCCTATCGGCGCTGTGCCGACTGTGCCGACGAGGCGAGCTGCGCGATCCGCCGCGCCATGCTGGTGGTGCGGGACGATACCGCGCGTATCCTCGACGGCACCAGCCTCGCCGACAGCCTCGCCGAGGATCTCGCGGCGGCGTGAGCGGCTACTGCCGTCGCTTCAGTTCGACCAGGATCTCGCGCAGCAGCGTCACGTCCGCCGGCTCGACCGCGGGCGCGGCATCCTCCACCACGCGCTGCTTCTCGGTCATGCGGTTGACCGCGCGCACGACCATGAAGATCACGAAGGCGACGATCAGGAAGTTGACCGTGACGGTCAGGAACTCGCCATAGCCGAGCAGCGGTACGCCCGCTTTCTTGAGGTCGGCATAGTTGCTGACCGATCCCGCATAGCCGGCCGGGATTTCACCCAGCCGCAGGAAATAGCCGGAGAAATCCAGGCCGCCGGTGATCTTGCCGATGACCGGCATGATGACATCGTCCGTCAGCGAAGTGACGATCCGGCCGAACGCGGCGCCGATGATCACCGCCACGGCGAGATCGAGAACGTTGCCACGCGCGATGAAAGTCCTGAATTCCTTGAACATCCACTGCTTCCCGCTTTGGCCGAGTGGCCCCCGGCGATGCTCTTTAGGCGCGCGCTGGCTGGATTGCGAGAGCGGCCCGGTGCGCCTATCTATCGCGCCACCGAAACGTTTGACCGGAGATGAGGATGTTGCGCCGATCGAAGATCGCCTTCCTGGCCCCTGCCGCGGCGCTGGCGCTGTCGGCGTGCGGCGTCAACAGCATCCCCGCTGCCGAAGAGAATGCCAAGGCGCGCTGGGCCGACGTGCAGAACGAATATCAGCGCCGCTCCGATCTGATCCCCAACCTCGTCGCGACGGTGAAGGGCTATGCCAAGCAGGAGCAGGACGTGCTGGTGAAGGTCACCGAGGCGCGCGCGAACGCGTCGAAGGTCACGCTCTCGGCCGACCAGCTCGCCGATCCCGCCGCGGTCCAGCGGTTCGGCGCCGCGCAGGCGCAGCTCAGCCAGGCGCTGGTGCCTATCCGTCAGCTCCAGGAAGCGTATCCGGACCTGAAATCGAACGCCAACTTCATGGCGCTGCAGTCGCAGCTCGAAGGCACCGAGAACCGCATCACGATCGCGCGCCGCGACTATAACGAAGCGGTGCAGGGCTATAACACCCGCATTCGCACCTTCCCCGATGCTGTCGGCGCCAAGATCTTCTACGGATCGAAGCCGATGACGCCGTTCGAGGCGACCAGCCCCAACGCCCAGGCCGCGCCGAACGTGAGCTTCTAGGATCGCACCCATGTCCGCTGCGCCGTCGCTACCGCGCCCGACGAAGTCCGGTCGGGCGACGGCGCTGCTCGTCTCGCTGCTGGCGGCGATCCTGGCGCTGCTGCTGCCGGCCGGTGCCCGTGCGCAGAGCTTCCCCAAGTTCACCGGCTACGTCGTCGATGCCGCCAACGTCCTTCCGGCGGACAAGGCGGCGGAGCTCACCGCGAAGCTCGAAGCGCTCGAGCGCGATACCAAGCGCCAGTTGATCGTCGCGACCATCCCGGACCTGCAGGGCTATGCCATCGAGGATTATGGCTACCGGCTCGGCCGCGCCTGGGGCGTCGGGCTCAAGGGTGTCGACAACGGCGCGATCCTGATTGTCGCGCCGAGCGACCGGAAGGTCCGCATCGAGATCGGCTACGGCCTCGAAGGCGTGATGACCGACGCGCTTTCCAGCGTGATCGTTACCCAGAGCATCCTGCCCGCCTTCCGCGCCGGCGACATGCCGGGCGGTATCGAGGCAGGGGCCGACGCGCTCATCGCGCAGCTTCGCCTGCCCGACGATCAGGCCAAGGCGAAGCTCGCCGAGGCCGTCGCCGAGCATGATCGCGCCCGGCGGAAGAGCGGCGGCGGTTTCCCGCTGCCGCTGATCTTCTGGGGCGTCGTGCTCGCGTTCATCGTCCTGTCGATGATGCGCGGTGGCGGCGGCGGCGGCGGGCGGCGCTTTCGCGGCGGCCTCGGCCCCGTGATCCTGTGGGGATCGGGCCTGGGCGGCGGCGGTGGCGGCTGG
>CAXTTP010000382.1:0-2518 GCA_964247195.1 uncultured Sphingomonadaceae bacterium | reverse complement strand
CTTCTCCTTGTCCTTGCCGGCGATGCGGCTGAACCCGGTCCCGGGGGCGTCGATGAATACCAGGTCGGACGCGTCGAGGAGGCTGAAGCCGTTGTCGACCAGCCGATAAGGCGCGGCCGGTGTGTGGCTGTCGTCGCTCGTGAGGACGCGCTTCGGGCCGAACGCGCCCATGTGCAGCCATACCGTCGACGAGCCGGGTCCGCCATTGTAGAGGAAGGTGATCGGGCGATCCGCGCTCGGCGCGCCCTTCTTGAAATAGGCGACGTAGAACATCGCCGCTTCGGCCTGCGGACTGTGGCCGTCGTCGTCCTTGGCCTTGTCGCCGAGATCCTTGTCGCCCGGTGCCGCGTCGGTCTTGCTGGCTTGCTCGCGCCAGGCGGCATCGTCCCAGCCCCTGGGATGGACGATTATCGTGCCGGCGACAGCACGATAGTCGATGCGCTGGCCGCCGACGCTGACCACGCCCTCGCTCGCGACCCCTTCCGGGTGGAACAGCACGCCCTGGTCGGGCGAGGACGTCGTCGCCGCGTCGGGCTTGTCGCTTTCGATCTGGGAAGTCTTCTTGGGCGTCTCCGCCGCATGCGCGTAGCCGGCCCCCGAAAGGCAGGCCGCCATCAACAGGATCCTCGTCCGACCGAAGCGCGACACAGGCTGTCTCCCAAAGAACCGGATCGCTTCTACGCGGTTCCTGCGGCGACGCAGCCGCCCGCGCTCAGCCTCGATCGGCCAATGCTACGGCCGATCGATGCGGCCCGCCAGTGGCGGAGTTGGCCGGGGTTGCCGGTGCCATGCCCGGTCACTAGGTTCGGCCGGTGGCGCACGCGCATGTTCTCCATCACGGTGACGATCTGGTCGAGGCGGCGCGACGTGCGCTGATTTCATCGGGAGATCAGTGGACGCCGATGCGGGCCGCGGTATTCGAGGTGCTGGCCGGACGCAATCGGCCGGTCTCCGCCTACGACATCGCCGAAGCCATTTCGCTGCGCGACCAGCGCCGCGTCGCGGCGAACAGCGTCTACCGGATCCTCGATCTGTTCGTGCTCAAGAATCTGGTGCTACGCGTCGAGAGCGCCAACGCCTATGTCGCCAACCCGCATCCGGGTTGCGTCCACGACTGCATCTTCCTCGTCTGCGACGCGTGCCAGCGCACCACCCATGTCGACAACGACCTCGTTGCGCGTAACGTGCGCAGGTCGGCGACGGGAGCTGGCTTCGTCGCCCGTCGCACCATCATCGAAGTGCGCGGAACCTGCGACCTGTGCAACGAGGCGAGCTGAGGTCGGCGAGAGAACGACGCCGCTCGTAATTGACATCGCTTGGCAGGCATGCTCCTCGCCGGCGATACGGTTCGACAAGGAGGGTGCGTACCGTGGAGGACAGCTGGGCGACCGCGCGCTTCACGGCGTTTTCCGACCTCGCGCTTGAGGAACTCTCCTCGCTCAAGGGAATGGCAGGCGAGACGCGCCGGCTCGCGCAAGGCGAGGTGCTTCGCCACGAAGGCGATGCGTCCCGGCTGATGTACTTCCTCCTGAGCGGTTGGACGGCAAGCAGCGTGGCGGTCGCCGGCGGCGCCCGCCTGATCGTGAAGGTCCACATGCCGGGCGATCTGCTCGGTCTCCCGAGCCTCTCGCTGGCGACCGCGTGCGATACGATCCACGCTTTGACGCCGGCGGTGGTGAGCCCGGTGGACCCGCACGCGATCGGCCAGATCTTCAGCAAGAGCCCGCGCCTGGCGGCGTTGCTGTTCCTGATATCGCAGGAGGAGCGCGTGCGCCTGATGGATCGTCTCGCCTCGATCGGCCGTACGGACGCGATCGGCCGCGTCGCCGAGCTGATCCTCCAGCTTCACGCGCGCGTGAAGCGCAACGATCCGGACAGCGGCGACAGTTTCTTCGCGCCGCTCACCCAGCTCGATATCGCCGATCTGACCGGCCTGTCCAAGATCCACGCCAACCGCACGATCCAGCAACTCCGCCGCGACAACATCGTCAAGTGGACCCGTCGATCGGTGACCATCCTGGATGTGGACCGGCTGAGGGAACTGGCGCAGCTGATGCCGAGGCGGCTTGCTAGCGATCTCAGCTGGATTCCGGCCAAGGCGGAGGTCGCCGAAGTGTCCGGGTCGTAAGCGGCCGCCGAGACGTGCTATGGTTCGGAAACGCCGCGAAGGATCGCCGCGTCGGGAGATATTGAATGATCCGCTTCGCTCCGATCGTCGCCCTCGCCGCTGCCGCATTCGCCAGCGCCGCGCCCGCAGCGCTCGCCGTCGGCGCCAAGGCGCCCGACATCAACACCCAGGTCAGCCTTGCCGGCAAGGCGATGCCCTTCTCGCTCCGGAAGGCGCTCAAGAGCGGGCCGGTGGTGCTCTATTTCTATCCCGCCGCCTTCACCAAGGGCTGCACCATCGAGGCCCATGACTTCGCCGAGGCGACCGACGATTTCCACAAGATGGGGGCGACCGTGCTCGGCATGTCGGCTGATCCGATCGAGAAGCTCAACCAGTTTTCGGTGCAGGAAT
>CAXTTP010000381.1:0-2551 GCA_964247195.1 uncultured Sphingomonadaceae bacterium | reverse complement strand
TCGAGCTGGAGCTGGCCGACGACGCCGACGATCCACTGCGATCCGATCGCCGGGTGGAAGACCTGCGTGATCCCCTCCTCGGCCATGTCCTGCAGCGCGGTCCTCAGCTGCTTGGTCTTGGTCGGGTCGCCGAGCTTGATGCGGCGCAGGATCTCGGGCGCGAAATCGGGCAGGCCGACGAAGCTCAGCTTCTCGCCTTCCGAAAGCGTGTCGCCGACGCGCAGCGTGCCGTGATTGGGGATGCCGATGATGTCGCCGGGGAACGCCTCGTCGGCGATCTCGCGCGATTGCGCGAAGAAGAAGATCGGGCTGTGCACCGCGATCGCCTTGCCGGTCGCCGTCTGGGTGAGCTTCATGCCGCGGCGGAAGCGCCCCGAGCAGAGCCGCATGAAGGCGACGCGATCGCGATGCTGGGGATTCATGTTCGCCTGCACCTTGAAGATGAAGCCGGCGACATTGTCGTCGTCGGGATCGACATCGTGCGGCGTCGCCGGCTGCGGGCGGGGCGGCGGCGCGAACCGGGCGAGCGCGCCGATCAGGTCGGCGACGCCGAAGTCGCGCAGCGCCGAGCCGAAATAGACGGGCGTCAGGTCGCCGGCGC
Organism: uncultured Sphingomonadaceae bacterium; assembly: GCA_964247195.1. Classification (GTDB taxonomy): domain Bacteria; phylum Pseudomonadota; class Alphaproteobacteria; order Sphingomonadales; family Sphingomonadaceae; genus JAQGLK01. The sequence goes on along the minus strand of CAXTTP010000381.1, from coordinate 1,950 downwards.
GGTACGCCTCGACGTCGAACGGCGCATAGCCGGCGACAGCGAGCTCGGCATTCTCGCGAAGGCCGGCGACACCGTCGGCCGACAGCAGATCGTCGAGCCGGGGATCGGCCAGACCTTCGACCTGGATCGCGTCCCCCTCGAACGCGCCGCCACCGGCGGGCGGGCGCAGCAGGCGATCGCCCTCGAGGTCGTACACGCCCTCGAACAGCCCGCCCATGCCGACCGGCCAGCTCATCGGCGAGACGTCGAGCGCCAGCGCGTCGGCGATCTCGTCTAGCAGCGCGAACGGCGCGCGGCCCTCGCGATCGACCTTGTTGACGAAGGTGATGATCGGCACGTTCCTGAGCCGGCAGACCTCGAACAGCTTGCGCGTCTGCGCCTCGATCCCGCGCGCCGCGTCGATCACCATCACCGCCGAATCGACCGCGGTCAGCGTGCGGTAGGTATCCTCCGAGAAGTCCTCGTGGCCCGGCGTGTCGAGCAGGTTGAAGGTGAGGCCGTCGCGCTCGAAGGTCATCACCGACGAGGTCACGGAGATGCCGCGCTGCTGCTCGATCTTCATCCAGTCGGAGCGCGCCCGCCGGTTCTGGCCGCGCGCCTTGACCTCGCCGGCGAGGTGGATGGCGCCGCCGAACAGGAGCAGCTTCTCCGTCAGCGTCGTCTTGCCGGCGTCCGGGTGCGAGATGATCGCGAAGGTGCGGCGCGTGCGCGTCGTCGCGGCGACGGCGGTGTCGGTGGCGGTCAAGGGATCGCGGTCACAATCGTAAAAGGGGCGTGGCGGGGGCTCGCCGCCGATATGGCGCACCGCGCGCGCGCCATCAACCTCCGCGCCGGAGCAGGAAATTGAACCGCGCCAGCGCGATCGGCCGGTCGCGATCCTCCTGCCAGACCCGCGCCTCGAGGTGGGCGATGCGCCGGCCGAGCCGCAGCACGCGCGTGGCGGCGAACGCTTCCGCCGGCAGGCCCGCGCGCAGATAGTCGACGCCGCACGTCACCAGCGTGGCGGTCACCGCCGGGTCGCCGATCACGCGCGAAAGCATCTGCGTGGCCGCGATCTCGAGGAAGCCGGCGACGGCACCGCCGTGGAGGAAGCCCGGCCGCCCGCCGAGATGGTCGGCGAAGGGCAGCCGCAGCACCGGCCCGTCCTGCCCCTCCTCGACGGTGAAGCCGAGCACGGCCGCATAGCCGCCCGCCGCGCCGCTCACCATGCCGGACGCCAGGGCCCGGTCGTCGCGAAGGTGCCCGCGACCAGCGCGATCGGGTCGCGCGGATCGCCGTCATGCGCATAGCCGTGGACATAGGCGATGTCCTCGTCGTCGCGGGGGCATATGCAATGGCCGATCAGGGTACGGCCGGCGACCGGCTGGCGGAGCCGGTCGATCCGGAGGTCGAGCGTCGCGCGCGGGCGGAAGCGGCCGGCGCGCACGGCGATGCTGGAGCCGCACGCCATGTCGAGCAACGTCGCGAGCGGCCCGAAGGCGAGGCCGCCGGCGCCGTCGCCGCTCACGTCGGAAGGATCGAGCGCCAGCTCCGCCCAGTCCTCGCCCTGGGCGTGGTAGCGGATACCGAGCATCGTGCTATGGCCGGCGCCGAGCGCGCGCGCCATGAATCCCGCCAGATCGTACCTCGCCTCGCCCGCCATGCCGTTCCCTTGCCTCGTCTCCGCACCGATCTGTCGGCGAAGTGGTCGCGGCGCAAGCGCGACCGCGCGCATGGATGGCGACTGCCGCGACATCGGGATATGGCAGGGCGATGCGGCGCATCGCGGTGGATTACGCATGTTTCATCCCTGAAATCGCCTCGACACGAAGGCGCGCTATCCGGCTCGCCATGAACCGCTCCGCACTCCTGCCGCGCCTGGCGCCGGTCGCGCTCGCCGCGACGCTCGCGGCCTGCACGGTCGGGCCGAACTATGCCGCGCCGACGCCGGCGGCACTCGCCGTTCCCGAC
>CAXTTP010000380.1:0-2556 GCA_964247195.1 uncultured Sphingomonadaceae bacterium | reverse complement strand
GTTCCGGTCCGATCGCCCTCTCAGAAGGCCGTGGGCGCGGCTCTCCCCAGCCGGAGCTGGCCGCCGACCATGACGATCAGGTGTGGATGCCGCTGATCACGCTGCCTAGCTGGAGCTATGCGAGATCAGGAGCCGCTCGGCATCCTCCCCGTCGAGTTGCAGTCCGACACTATCTGCAAGAGCGATCGAACCGAGTTGGCGTAGATCGTCGTTGAAGTCGCCGAAGGCTGGTATGAGGGGCAGCGCCTCGATGCCGGTGGTGCGCGCACGTTTGGCCAGTGTCTCCGCAGCGTGCCGTCCGGCCGGATCGTTATCCTGCGCAATGTAGAGCCGCCGCAGGCCGTTCGGCAGCAACAGGGCTGCGAGGTGATTGGCGGAGAGACCTGCGATCATCGGCATGGCAGGCAGGACGCATCGCAGCGACAGCATCGTTTCGATGCCCTCACCGACCGCGAGCACATCGCACGCCTTCCCGAACCTCACGCCGTTGCCGAGGAGCAGACCCATGGCGCGTCGTGGCGTGGATATCGGTGCTTTCGCCTTGCCGGACGGATCGAGCCAGGTGCGGTGCGCGCCGGTGATGATGCCGGCACTGTCGGTCACGGCGGCGATCATTGCGGGCCAGCTGTCGCGTACATGGCCAGCGGGATCATCGCCGCCATTGTGATGCCAGCAGCGAGGATGGAAGCGGAGCGCGGTGGAGGTGTGCGCGCCGCTGATGCCGCGCTCGCGCAGATAGGTCTCTGCCAGCGTGCCGCCTATCGGCTTCGACATGGCGAACAGGCGGCGTGCCGCCTCTGGCGACCCGGTTGGCGCGGGCGCTTGCTGGCGAAAGGTGTCGGTGGGCTCAGCACGAGGTAGTGCGAGAAAACGTCGGGCCTCGTCGAGTGTGTCGCGCAGCGTCGTCAGCCGCTCACGGCGGGCGATGATGTCGAGTAGATCGCCATGCTCACCAGTGGCGGCGTCGGTCCATTTGCCCGCTGGCTTGCCCGCGTCGGCGGCCATCAACCGGAGAAACAGGCTGCGACCCGGCGTGTTGTCGGCATCCCCGACGAGCCAGTAACGCCCCTCGCGGCGACCGCTGGAAAGGTAATGTCGGCAGACCGCCTCGGCCTGCTCGGCGAGCCGACACGCGAGGTCGGAGGCACGGTCCTGCATGGGGTTACTCCCAAGACAAAAAAGGCCCGCCGTCGGGGCATCGACGGCGGGCCTTGGGAAGCTGGAGCTCCCGTTATTCGGCAACGATGGCGTGGTAATCCGCCTGCTCATCTTCAGCCCGGTCGGACACATCGTCCACGACCTGTTCGTCGTCGATTGCCGCCGGCTCATCGCCAGCGCTCATGGTCACCGCGAACAGCGTGCGGCCAGGCGTGCGCAGCGGCTCGGGCAGCCAGCCTGACCCGGCGAGCAGGGTTCCCGCCTCGGCTGCCATCTCCGGCTTCTTGAGCGGCAGGATGCGGTCAGCCGCCTGGTCCCCCTTCGCCTCTCGCACCGCACCGAGGATGCGCGCCTTGGTGACGCGTCCGAGGTAGCTATCGACCGTCGGCACCCAGCCGGCCGAGACCATGTCGAGGTTGACTGCTGTAGCGAGGCGGTCGGCATGCGCGAGCGCCTTCGGCCGCCGGTTGTACGGCTCGTAGATCGCGTTGACCGACAGCGACACGCAGTGAGCGAAGAGGGCATGCCGCATGACGCCGTCGCACTGGCCGAGCACATCCCACAGGTCGCCCGGCTCCTTGGGCAGCGTCTGCGCCCATTCGGTGTGGCGGGCATCATGGGCCGCGGCCAAGGCGCTGTCGGCCAGCCCCGGCGCCTGCGCCGCAAACCCGACGCTCTTCAGGTCGAGCTCGAGACAGCTGTCCTGCGCATAGCGGTAGAACACGCGCAGGCAGAGCGCATGGAGCGCGGCCAGGAACGCGATCTCGGGTCGCTGCCCAAGTGCATGGCGTAGCGCCAGCGTGCGATGCGCGGTAAGCTCGCTCACCAGCCGGTCGGGGATCGGCTTCAGCCCTTCGTCCTCGTCCGGCTCGGCCGGTGCGGATGCGCCATCGTCGGTGCCGGGCTCCTGATCGGAGCCATCCTCGACAGTGAGGCCCGTGCCGTCCTGCTCGGCATCCGGCTCCGACTCGACGGGCAGCTCGTCCTCGGCACGGACATAGCCGCGCGCCACGCGCAGCTCGCCTGCGCTGTCGATGCTGATGAACGTACCGGCACGCGCCACTTCGGCTGCATCGAAGACGAACGGCCGCTCGTCGAACGCTGCGATTGCCGTCTCGATCTCGGCGAGGCGTGCGTCGATCTCTTCGGGTACGTCTTCGTCGCTGTCGGAGTAGGTCTCCTCCAGGCGGTCGAGCTCCGCCTGCAACGCGTCACGCGTCGCCTGCTCCTCGTCGGTGAGCGGCACCTGTTCGCCGAACAATCGGCGAAGCCCATAGGTATGGCCGTAGGCGAAGTCGGGCGCGACCTCGATCCACTTCCACCCCTCCGCGCCGATTGGTGCGGCATCGTCGCGCAGCTTCTCGGCAACGAGCATGTCGAGCAGCCCGGCATCCTGCA
>CAXTTP010000379.1:0-2561 GCA_964247195.1 uncultured Sphingomonadaceae bacterium | reverse complement strand
TCCGCCTTGTCGAGCAGGTCGGTGACGTTGGCGGCGATGATGTCGCGGGTGCGGGAGAAAATTCCCATGATCTAACTCCACTCGTTCGCGGGGGCCGGTGAGGGATACCCCAGGGATGAAAGCCGCGCGAGCTTCCCCGCCGCGGCCGGCGTCTTCACTTGGCGAGGAACACCACGCCGCAATTGCACGACGGCGTCGTGGCCCGGGCCGGGGCGGCGGCGCTGACGAGGCAGGCCGCCGAAAGGATGAGACCGCCGATCGTGGCGGCGACGATGCGCTGGATGTCGATCCGGTCGAGCATGGCGTATTCCTGAACCTCGTTTTCGTTTGACCCCGTCATGTGGGGGATACGCTATGCAATGCAGAAGGCGTGCCAGTTTGATTTTCGGCAGATTCCCGTGGCTTTCGCTTCGTGCGAAGCCTTTCTGCATATTTTCCCTTGCCAAGAGTTGGGGAGTTTTGCCAACTTGCGGGATGGAGCGAAGCAGCCAGTTCATCGGCGAGTCCGGCGCCTTCCTCGACGCCGTCGAGCGCGCCAGCCGCGCCGCGGCGCTCAACCGACCGGTGCTCGTGATCGGCGAGCGCGGCACCGGCAAGGAGCTGATCGCCGAGCGCCTGCATCGGCTGAGCGCGCGCTGGCGCGGGCCGCTGGTGACGATGAACTGCGCGGCGCTCCCCGAAACCCTGATCGAGGCCGAGCTGTTCGGCCATGAGGCAGGCGCCTTCACCGGCGCGACGCGCGCGCGGCCCGGCCGCTTCGAGGAGGCGGACGGCGGCACCTTGTTTCTCGACGAGCTCGCGACACTGTCGGCGGCGGCGCAGGAGCGGCTGCTGCGCGCCGTCGAATATGGCGAGGTGACGCGGATCGGGTCGAACCGTCAGCTCGCCGTCGACGTGCGGATCGTCGCCGCCACCAACGAGCATCTGCCCGCGCTGGTCGACGCCGGCCGGTTCCGGGCCGATCTCCTCGATCGGCTGTCGTTCGAGGTGGTGACGCTGCCCCCGTTGCGCGCCCGTGAAGGCGACGTTCCGGTGCTCGCCCAACACTTCGGCCAGCGCATGGCGAGCGAGCTCGGCTGGTCGCACTGGCCGGGCTTCGCTGCTGCCGCCGCCGCCGCGCTCGCCGCGCATGACTGGCCGGGCAACGTCCGCGAGCTGCGCAACGTCGTGGAGCGCGCCGTCTATCGCTGGGACGATCCCGAGCGGCCGGTCGCCGCGATCCAGTTCGATCCGTTCGCCTCGCCGTGGCGGCCGGCCGCCACGGCGAGGGTTCCGGATGCGCCGGCGGCGGCCGCCGCCGCGCCGATGCCGATCGGCGCCGTGGACGACCTCAGCTGCGACGATCTGCGTGCCGCCGTCGACGCGCACGAGCGCGCCCTCCTAGAGGCGGCGCTGCGCCGCAGTCGCTACAACCAGCGCGCCGCGGCGGCATCGCTGAAGCTAAGCTACGACCAGCTCCGTCACGCGCTCCGGCGCCACGGCCTGCTGGAGAAGGCGACGGGCTAGCCGCGTCCGTGGCGCCTAGCGGATCGCCTCACCGAACATCAGCGCGCGCGCGTAACGCACCGGCGGCGAGCCATAGCTGAGCAGCTTGTCGTGATAGGCTTTCAGGCTGAAGCTGGCGCCGTCCTTCGCTTCGGCTGCGCGGCGCAGCTCGCTATGCTCTGAGAAACCTATGAAATAGGTCGGCAGCTGGGTCGAGCTGAGGCGCGCGCGGGTCCACTTGCCCTCGGCCTCGCGCTCCTGCTGGAAGGCCGTACGGGTCATCAGCCGGATCGCCGCGTCATGGCTCATATTCTCGGTGTGGATGCCGATGTCGAGCAGCGCGTTGGTGATCGATCGCAGCCGCATCTTGAGCACGGTGAGCTTGTAGAGCGGGTCGTCGCCGCGGAAGCCCCGATCCGCGACCAGCCCCTCGGCATATACCGCCCAGCCCTCGATGAACGAACCCGAGCCGAGCACGGCGCGCAACGTGGTCTGGCCCGCATTGGCATGCGCGAGCTGCAGGTAATGGCCGGGCATCGCCTCGTGCACGGTCACGTCCTGGATCATGTAATCGTTATATTCGCGCAAATAGGAGCTGGTCTGCGCCTCGGTCCATTCGGACGGGATCGGAGAGACGGCGTAGAAGGTGCCGAGATTACGGTCGAGCGGGCCGGGCGAGTCGCAATAGGCGATCGCCACCCCCTGCTGAAATTTGGGCATTGGGATGATCCGGAGCGGCGTCGCCGGCACCGTGACCAGGTCGGCGGAGCGGACGAACTCGGTCGCCTGGGTCAGGTCCGCCTGCGCGGTCCGGATGATCGCGTCGCGGGCCGGGCGGTGCGCATAGCTCAGCTCCAACGCCGCCTCGATCGCCGCCTGTTCCTGGTCGGCGCTGGGCTGGTCGGGCAGGGCGGGGGCGCCCGGCTTGGCGGTAAGCAGCGTGCGCGCCAGCGCATACATCTGCGCGCGGGTATCGATCACCGCGGCCGCGGCGCGCTGCTTGATCTCGGCGCGGCCGAGCGGCGAGTTCAGCGCGAAGGCGAGCTTCCGATCGTAGAGGGTTGCACCCAAACGAA
>CAXTTP010000378.1:0-2591 GCA_964247195.1 uncultured Sphingomonadaceae bacterium | reverse complement strand
GCGCGGCGGTCGGCGGCGGCGACGGCGGCACCGCCTGCGCGGACGCGACCGCCGTCGCCGCCAGTGTCGGCACCGGGCCGTCGCCGGCAGCGGCGATCTTCAGCGTCTCGTTGCGACGGAGCACATCTTCGAGGAAGGAGCGCGGCTTCTGCATCAGCTCCTTCACCTCGACCACATCGAGGCCCAGCGTGCGCGCCATGTCGGCGACGAAGTGGACGCAGTTGCGCCGGTTGAGATTGTACGACTTGCCCGGGATCGCCCGCCATTTCGCCATGGCCGCCAGCACCGCGGCATATTGACCGTCGCTCAGCACCATCTTCCAGTGTGGCTGGCTGTTGGCGACATAGTCCGGGCTCGCCGATTCAATGTCGCCTTCCACCGATCCCATCAGGATCGCCGGCGTCACCCGCTTGGCAGTGAAGCCGTAATTGCTCTTGACCTCCTCGCCGCCGCCGTCGGGCATGCCCTCCAGATAGATGAAGGCATGCGGGAAGCTCGAACCGAAATCGTGCGAATAGAAGGTGATCGTCACCGCCGCATGCGCCGGGAACGCCGCCAAAAGCAGCAGGAGAAAGGCAAGCAACCGCTTCGGAATCATCATGCCCCCGCCACGCCGAGCAACCCGCATGGTTAGTGGCGCGACTGCGGCTCCGCAACCGTCGGCGCGCAACGACGTTGCCACGCCGAAGCGCGCCTGCGAGGCGAAGAAGATTTTCCTTATTCTCTACTCGCGGAGGAGAGAATAGGCTGCGTCCAAACAGGGAGGAAGTATGAATCGTCGTCTCTCGATCATCACCGGCGCGCTAGCGGCGCTGGCGCTGGTCGCCCCCGCGGTGGCGGCGCCTGTGGCGCAGCTGCTCAACGTCTCCTACGACCCGACGCGCGAACTCTATCGCGACATCAACGCCGCCTTCGCCAAGCGCTGGCAGGCGCAGACCGGTCAGGCGGTCAACATCAAGCAGAGCCATGGCGGCTCCGGCAAGCAGGCCCGGTCGGTGATCGACGGCCTGCCCGCCGACGTCGTGACGCTCGCGCTCGCCTACGACATCGATGAGATCGCCGCGAAGGGCAAGCTGCTGCCGGCCAACTGGCAGTCGCGGCTGCCCAACCATTCCACGCCTTATTACTCGACCATCGTGTTCCTCGTCCGAAAGGGCAATCCCAAGGGCATCCGCGACTGGAACGACTTGGTAAAGCCTGACGTGAAGGTGATCACGCCCAACCCCAAGACGAGTGGTGGGGCGCGCTGGAACTATCTCGCCGCTTGGGGCTATGCGCGGCGCACCTACGGGTCGGACGCCAAGGCACGCGAATATATGACGCGGCTATTCCGGAACGTGCCGGTCCTCGATTCCGGCGCGCGTGGCTCGACCACGACCTTCGTCGAGCGCGGCCAGGGCGATGTGCTCCTCGCCTGGGAAAACGAGGCGTTCCTCGCGGTCAACGAGCTGGGCGCCGGCAAGTTCGACATCGTCGTGCCGTCGATCTCGATCCTCGCCGAGCCGCCGGTCGCCGTGGTCGACAAGAATGTCGACCGCAACGGCACCCGCAAGGTGGCGGAGGCCTATCTCAAATATCTCTACACGCCCGAGGCACAGGACATCATCGCGCGCAATTACTACCGGCCGCGCGATCCCGCCGTCGCGGCCCGCTACAAGGACAAGTTCCCGAAGCTCGCGCTGCTGACGATCGACGGCAATTTCGGCGGCTGGCAGCGCGCCCAGGCCGGCCACTTCAACGACGGCGGCCTGTTCGACCAGATTTTCGAAGACGCCAAGCGTTGACTCCCCGAGGCGTCACCTGCGGTCCGGCCTAGCGCCGGACCGCCCTTATCTTCCCGGAGAAGCTCACATGCGAACCACCCTTCTGGGCGGCGTGGCCCTGCTCGCGCTCGTTCCGGTGCCCCTGCTCGCGCAGGCGGCGGCTCCGTCGAGCGCCAGCGCGATCGATGCGCCGCTGACCGCCAGCGACAGTCCGAGCTCCGACGTAACCGGCCGCAGCGACGCGCCCGCGGATGCCGGCAGCGGCTCGGGTCTGGACACGATCGTGCCTGCCGACGAACCGGCCGTCGCCGAACCCGCCAAGACCGGCGATCCGGTGCTCGACCGGCTGAACGCGCTGGAAGCCAAGGTCGCCCGGCTCGAGGCGCGCAACCGCGAGCTGGAGGATCAGGCGTCGGCGACGCAGGACCGTGTCCAGAAGGTCGAGGTGCGCGCCGCCAAGGGTGTCCAGCCCGGCCCCGCGCCGACCTTCGCCGACGTCAACGACACCTTCACCTTCAAGCCGCGCGGCACCTTCCAGCTCGATTATGCCGCCTACAATTCCCGCGCCGGCGGCTACGACTATAATAACGGCACCGATATCCGCCGCGGCCGGTTCGGGTTCGACGGCACCGCCTTCAAGAGCTTCCGATGGCGGATCGAGGCCGAGTTCGTGAAGAACAACGTCAATCTGCTCGACGCCTACGTCCAATATGTGGCGATCCCCAAGTTCGTGCTGACCGTCGGCCAGCACAAGGCGCCCTATGGGCTCGAGGCCAACTCGACCGACGCGCTCAACACCTTCCTCGAGCGCGGCATGGCCAACAACGC
>CAXTTP010000377.1:0-2612 GCA_964247195.1 uncultured Sphingomonadaceae bacterium | reverse complement strand
GCCGGGTCGAGTATATGCTGCCGATCGAGAACCCGACCGTGCACGCGCAGATCCTTGATCAGGTGATGGTCGCCAACCTGATCGACGACGAGCAGAGCTGGGACCTGATGCCGGACGGCGGCTATGCGCGGGTCGCGGCCGGGAAGCGCCGCTTCAACCTGCACCGCTACTTCATGACCAACCCGTCGCTGTCGGGCCGCGGCGCGGCGCTCGAGCGTAGCGGATCGGTGCCGACGCTCAGCCTGCGGCGCGGCGCCTGAGACGCCCTGCCGCATCGGGCTTTGCGGCTTCCACCGTTTCGCGCTAATCGCCGCCCATGATCTCCTTGCCGATGCTCCGCCGCAGCCCGGCGGCCGAACCGGATGCGGGACGCGTCGGCATCATCGACATCGGCTCGAACTCGATCCGTCTCGTCGTCTATGACGGGCCGGCACGGATCCCAGCGATCCTGTTCAACGAAAAGGTCATGGCCGGGCTCGGCCGCGGCGTCGCCGAACGCGGCAGCATCGACGCCGAATCGATCGAGCGCGCGATGGGCGCGCTCGCTCGCTTCCGCCATCTCGCCGTGCAGATGCAGGTGACGAACCTGCGCACCGTGGCGACGGCGGCGGTGCGCGATGCCGCCAACGGCCCGGCCTTCCTGACGCGGCTGCGCGAGACGGGGCTTAGCGTCGAGCTCCTGTCCGGCGAGCAGGAGGCGGCGATGGCCGGCTACGGCGTGCTGGCGGCGATCCCGGAAGCCGATGGCGTGGTCGGCGACCTCGGCGGCGGCAGCCTCGAACTGATCCGCGTCGGCGGCGGCGCGGTCAGGGAGCGGGCGTCCTTCCCGCTCGGCGTGCTGCGCATCGCGGCGCTGCGGACCAAGGCGCCGCGCGCGGTGGACCGATCGGTCGCCAAAGCGGTTGCGACGCTCGACTGGGCGGAGAAGGTACGCGGGCTGCCTTTCTACCTCGTCGGCGGTTCGTGGCGCGCACTCGCCCGGCTCGACATGCACTTGACCGACTTCCCGCTCCCAATCGTGCACCATTATCGCATGCCGGCGGATCGGGCGCAGACGCTGCTCCGGGTCCTGGCGCAGATCGGCAAGAAGCGGCTGCGCGACGTCGAGGGGCTGTCCTCGTCGCGTGCGCCGAACCTGCGCGACGCGGCGGCGCTGCTCGCAGCGCTCACCCGCCGGCTGGGTTCCAGCGAAACCATCGTCTCCGCCTATGGTCTGCGCGAGGGGCTGCTCTATTCGAGCCTGCCGGAGGACGTCCGCCAGCAGGATCCGCTGATTGCGGCGGCGCGCGAGGAAGGGCGGCGACAGGGACGGTTCCCCGAGCATGGCGACCTGATCCATCGCTGGATCGCGCCGCTCTTCGCAGGCGAGGCCGCACGCGATGCGCGGTTGCGCGAGGCGGCCTGCCAGCTGGCCGATGTCGGCTGGCGCGCGCATCCGGATTTCCGCGCCGAACGAGGCCTCGAGACTGCGCTGCACGGCAATTGGGTCGGCATCGACGCGCGGGGCCGGGCGATGATGGCGCGCGCGCTCTATACGAGCTTCGGCGGCGTTTCGCCGGTGATGCTGCTCGACCGGCTATGCGGTGCCGAGGAGGAGGCGCGTGCCGATCGCTGGGGGCTGGCGATGCGGCTCGGCCAGCGGCTGAGCGGCGGCGTCGCCCAGGCGCTGGAGCGCAGCCGTCTGTCGCTCGCCGGCGGCACCCTCGCGCTCCACCTCGCGCCGGCCGACCGCGGCCTCTATGGCGAGGCGGTAGAGCGCCGCCACAAGCTGCTGGCGGCCGCGTTCGGCATGCGTGCGGTGGTGATAGAGGAATAGTCCTCCCCCCGGCTCAGTCGGCCTGGAGCTCGCTCATCACCATCTTGCCGTTGCGCACGCTGAACCCCATCCGCCCCTCGACCAGCGCGAGCGCGTCCTTGCCGAACACGTCGTAGCGCCAGCCGGTCAGGAGCGAGAGGCCGTCGCGGCTGCCGGCGGCGATCGCCTCCAGTTCCTCGGATCGCGCGATCAGGCGGGGAGCGACGTCGGCCTCCTTCGAGCGGACCTTGAGCAGCAGCTTGAGCAGGTCGGCGATCAGCGCGCCGTCCTTGCCGAGGCCTGGCTTGCGGTCCTCGCGCGGCGGCATCTCGCCTTCCGGCAGCGGCGTCGCCGCGGCGAGCGCCGCCATCAGCCGGCCGCCGATCTCGTTCGTCGCCCAGCCCGACGAGAGCCCGCGCACCTTGCCGAGATCGGCCTGGGTCTGCGGCGGATGGCCGGCGAGGTCGGCGATCGTCTCGTCCTTGGCGATGCGGCCGCGCGGCAGGTTCTTGCCCTGCGCCTCGCGCTCGCGCCACGCAGCGATCGCCTTGAGGCGGCCGAGCGCCTCGGGCCGGCGGCTCGGCGCCTTGATCCGCAGCCAGGCGAGGTCGGGGATGTTGAGATAGCCGGCGGGATCGCCGAGACGCTCCATCTCCTGATCGAGCCACTGGCCGCGGCCGCTCGTCCGCAGCTTGTCCAGCATCCGCGGGAAGATCTGGGCGAGGTAGGTGACATCGCCGATCGCATAGTCGATCTGGCGCTTGTCGAGCGGGCGGCGGCCCCAGTCGGTGAAGCGCGCGCCCTTGTCGAGCTTCAC
>CAXTTP010000376.1:0-2634 GCA_964247195.1 uncultured Sphingomonadaceae bacterium | reverse complement strand
GTCGTAGGCATAGCCCTTGCCGTAGCCGAGATCACGCATCAGCCGGGTGGGGGCACCCAGGATGTGCTTGGGGGGCGACAGCGAGCCGTGTTCCTTGGCGGAGGCCCAAGCCGCCTTTTGCGCCATGTATACCCGGTTCGATTTGGGGGCGGTGGCGAGGTACAGGCAGGCCTGCGCGATCGCCAGCTCGCCTTCGGGCGAGCCGAGGAAGTCGTAGGTGTCCTTGGCGGCGATGCACTGGACCAGCGCCTGCGGGTCGGCGAGGCCGATATCCTCGACCGCGGCGCGGGTCAGGCGGCGCAGCACGTAGAGCGGCTCCTCGCCGGCGGTGAGCATGCGCGCGAGGTAGTAGAGCGCCGCCTGCGGGTCCGAGCCTCGGATCGACTTGTGAAGCGCGGAGATCACGCCGTAATGGCCCTCGCGGTCCTTGTCGTAGACGGCGACGCGGCGCTGGAGCAGCGCGCCCAATCCGGCGGGGTCAAGCGGGGCGGCGAGGTCGATCGCGAACAGCGTCTCCGCCTGGTTGAGGAGGAAGCGACCGTCGCCGTCGGCGCTCGCGACCAGCGCCTCGCGCGCCGCGGTGTCGAGCGGGAGCGCGCGCCCTTCCACTTCCTCGGCGCGGGCGAGCAGCTGGTCGAGCGCGGCGGCGCCGAGGCGGTGGAGGACGAGCACCTGCGCGCGGCTGAGCAAGGCGGCGTTGAGCTCGAAGGACGGGTTCTCGGTGGTGGCGCCGACCAGCACCACCGTGCCGTCCTCGACGAAGGGCAGGAAGCCGTCCTGCTGGGCGCGGTTGAAGCGGTGGATCTCGTCCACGAAGAGCAGCGTCCGTTTGCCGGCGCGGGCGTGGTCGCGGGCTTCGGCAAAGACGCGTTTGAGGTCGGCGACGCCGGAGAAGACCGCGGAGATCGAGGCGAAGCGCAGGCCGACCGCCGCGGCGAGCAGGCGCGCGATCGTCGTCTTGCCGGTGCCGGGCGGCCCCCACAGGATAAGCGAGGACAGCCGTCCCGCCGCGACCATCCGCCCGATCGCCCCATCGGCGCCGGTGAGATGCTCCTGGCCGACCACCTCGGCGAGCGTGCGCGGGCGCAGGCGGTCGGCGAGCGGCGCGTCGGCGGCGGGTGCCTCGGACGCTGGCGGGGGATCGAGGGCGGCGAACAGGTCGGCCATGCGGGGGCATGTAGGCGGTTTGCGTCACCACGTCATGCCGCGTTGGTGGCCGGCGTCGGTGGGCGCCTGGGCGGGTCGCGTCATGACGTACGCGGGTAGCCGGAACACGTCGTCGACCAGGACCAACCCTGGCAGATCGAAATATATCTTAGGCCATCTTGACGGCCGGTAAGCGCGATATATCTTCAGCATATCGTAATCAAGAAAGGAATGAAGATGCACTTTCACATGAACCGGGGCGGTGGGCCGCGCGGGATGCGGTGGCAGCACGGGCCGTTCAGCTTCGAATTGTCGACCAGCGGCTGGCGCGAGGACATGCGTGAGCAGGTCGGCGCGGCGATGGGGCATGGCCGCGGCCGGGCGCGGCGGATGTTCGACGGCGGCGAGCTTCGCCTGGTGCTGCTCAAGCTGATCGCCGACCAGCCGCGTCACGGCTATGACCTCATCCGCCACATCGAGGAGCTGACCGGCGGTGCCTATGCGCCGAGCCCCGGCGTCGTTTATCCGACGCTGACGCTGCTGGACGAGATGGGGCATATCGAGGAGGAGCGGTCCGAGGGCGCCAAGAAGCGCTTCGCCGCGACCGACGAGGGCCGCGCGCACCTAGACGGGAATGCGGAGCAGGTCGCGGCGCTGATGGCGCGACTGACCGATCTCGGTGCCGAGCGCCGGCGCGGCGACCGGGCACCGGTGCGACGGGCGATGGCCAACCTCCGCCATGCGGTGAACGACCGGCTGTTCTACGGCGGCGAGCTGTCGGACGAGACCGCACACGAGCTGGCGGCGCTGCTCGACGAGGCGGCGCAGAAGATCGAGCGGCTGCGGTGAGCACCGTGTCGGTCGCGCGGGTGCCGGCGCGGACGGCGAGTCGCTATCTCCAGCAGCTCGCCAAGCATTGGAGCCACAAGATGACGGTCGTGTTCTCCCCCGAAGAGGGCACGATCGACTTCCCCAATGGCGCGCGGCTGGCGATGCGTGCCGATGCAGACACGCTCGACCTGGCGTTGACGGTGCCGGCGGACGGGGACGTCGGGGCGATGCGGCAGGTGGTCGCGGCGCATCTCGATCGGTTCGCGTTTCGCGAAGCGCCGCTGACGTTCGACTGGCGGGACGGCGGCAGCGCCTAGAGTGACACCAGCTCCAGATAGGTGTCGACCACCTTTTGGTTGACCACCTTCCAACGATAGCCGGCCGCCTTGCGGTGGCCGGCGTCGCCCATCCGGCGGCGCAGCGCCGGGTCGGCGGCGACGCGGGCGATCGCGTCGGCATAAGCGGTGCAGTCCCGCGGCGGGACCAGGAAGCCGGTCTCGCCCTCGTCGACCAGATCGATCGCGCCGGTCGCGCGCGCGGCGACGACCGGGACCGCGGCCGCCATCGCTTCCAGCGTCACGTTGCCGAACGTCTCGGTGACGCTGGGATTGAAGAACACGTCCATCGACGCGACCGCGCGGCCGAGATCGTCGCCCG
>CAXTTP010000375.1:2394-2637 GCA_964247195.1 uncultured Sphingomonadaceae bacterium | reverse complement strand
AGCCGCACATGGAGCCGCCCGCCCCCGCCCATCACCGACCGCGCCGCCCGCCCCCTCGCGATGCGCCGCGCAAGCAATACCAGCAGCGCCATCGCCGGCACCAGGTTCGCGACGAGCAGCAGGGCCACGATCGGCGGGGTGAGCAGCCGGGTCGGCGATCCCTTGCCGGTGACGATGAAATAGCTCGCCGCGAAGATCGCGACCGCGGCGAGGAGGGTGCCGGCCTCGATCATCGGCATCCAC
>CAXTTP010000375.1:0-2384 GCA_964247195.1 uncultured Sphingomonadaceae bacterium | reverse complement strand
AATCGCGAGGCCGATATCGCGATTGCCTTCTCGCCGCCGAACCAGCACCGTCAGCCGCCGCTGCAGCGGAGAAAGAGCGCGGCGCCCGCCGCTGGCAACATCCATCGTGGCCAGCCTACCACAACCCCGTTGCACCGAAAACACAGTTTTGCGCGCTCGACTGTCCCGAAGAACGACGCATCACCACCCGCCGCAGGCTCAGCCCATCTTGCGCACGTCGCCGGGATCGATGCCACGCTCGGTGAGCTTCTTGCGGAGCGTGTTGCGGTTGATGCCGAGCAGGCGCGCGGCACGCAGCTGGTTGCCGTGCGCTGCGGCCAGGGTGAGGCGCAGGAGCGGCCGCTCGACCTCGGCCAGCACCCGGTCGAACAAGCCGTCCGGCGGGAGATCGCGGCCGAACGTTGCGAAATAGCGCGCGAGGTGCATCTCGATCGCTTCGGCGAGACCGCCGGAAGTGGTGATGGCATAACCGCTGTCGGCCTGCGGTGCGCCCGACAGCTGCTGTTCGACGAGGCTCGCGGTGATCACCTCCTCGCGGCTCAGCGCGGCGAGCCGGCGCATGAGGTTTTCGAGCTCACGGACATTGCCCGGCCAACCGTGCCGCGCGAGCCGGTCGATCGCATCGGGGCGGAGCTGCTTGCGCGGCAGCCCGTCGGCGACGGCGCGGTCGAGGAAATGGCGGCAGAGCTCGCCGAGATCCTCGATCCGCTGGCGCAGCGGAGGCAGCCGCACCGGCACGACGTTGAGGCGGTAATAGAGGTCCTCGCGGAAGCCGTTGTCGGCGATCAGCCGCGGCAGGTCCTTGTGGGTGGCCGCGATGATGCGCACGTCGGCGCGGATCGACCGGGCGCTGCCGATCGGGTTGAACTCACCGGCCTGGAGGACGCGCAGCAGCCGGGTCTGCGCCTCGAACGGCATGTCGCCGATCTCGTCGAGGAAGAGCGTGCCGCCCTGCGCCTGCTCGAACCGGCCGGCGGTGCGCTGGGCGGCGCCGGTGAAGGCGCCGCGCTCATGCCCGAACAGCTCGCTCTCGATCAGCTCGCGCGGGATCGCGGCCATGTTGATCGCGACGAACGGCTTCTTCGCGCGCGGCCCGAGATCGTGGATCGCGCGCGCGACCAGCTCCTTGCCGGTGCCGGATTCGCCGAGGATGAGAACGGTGAGATCGTTGGCGACGACGCGGGCGATCGTGCGGTAGACCTCCTGCATCGGCGGCGACCGGCCGATCAGCGGCAGTTCCTCGCCGCCGCCGCCGGTCGCGGCGTCATCGCCCGCCAGCCCGCCGGCGGCGATCGCGTCGGCGACGGCGCGGGTCAGCTCGCCCAGGTCGAACGGCTTGGGCAGATATTCGAACGCGCCCTGCTCGGTCGCCCGGACCGCCGTCGCCAGCGTGTTCTGGGCCGACAGCACGATCACCGGCATGCCCGGATAGGTGCTCAGCATCTCGGGCACGATGTCGAGCCCGTTGCCGTCGGGCAGCACGACGTCGGTGACGAGGACGTGCGGGCTGAAGCGTTCGAGCACGCGGCGCTGCTCGGCGACGGAGGCGGCGGTCTCGACGAGGTGGCCCTCGCGGCGGAGCGCCTCGCGGACGACGGTGCGGATCGCGGCGTCGTCGTCGACGACCAGGACGCGCGACGCGGTCATGCCGCCGGCCCCTCCCCCGCCCGGGCGCGCGGCAGCAGCAGGCGGAACACGGTGCGCGGCGGATCGCCCTCGCGCGCATATTCGACGATGCCGCCGAGATCGGCGACGAGCTTGTCGACGAGCGCCAGGCCGAGGCCGGTGCCGGTGCGCTTGGAGGTGACAAAGGGATCGAACAGATGCTCGGCGATCTCGTCCGGGGCGCCCTCCCCCTCGTCGATCACGCAGATCTCGATCGGCAGCGGCTGGCGCCCGTCGCCGCGGCGCGCGCGCACCGAGACGCCGTGGCGGTAGGCGGTGGTGAGCGTGATCGTCGCGCCCGGCCTGTCCTGCACCGCCTCGGCGGCGTTCTTGAGCAGGTTAAGCAGCACCTGGACGAGCGCGTCGCGATGGCCGAGCACGTCGGGCAGCGACGGATCATAGATCTCACGCAACACGAACTCGCGGGCAAAACCCTGCGCCGCCACCTCGCGCACATAAGCGAGGATGGCATGAATGTTCTGGGGAGCGAGCGCCAGCGGCCGCGTGTCGGTGAAGCCCTCCATCCGGTCGATCAGCGCGGTGATGCGGTCGACTTCGCCGCGGATCAGGCGGGTGAGATCGCGCGAGCCATCGTCGGAGGTCGATTCGAGGAGCTGGGCGGCGCCGCGGATGCCGGACAGCGGGTTCTTGATCTCGTGCGCCAGCATCGCGGCGGCGGCGGCGGCGGTGCGGGTGCCGCCCTCGCGGTCCTGCCGGCG
>CAXTTP010000374.1:0-2692 GCA_964247195.1 uncultured Sphingomonadaceae bacterium | reverse complement strand
CAGCAGATCCTTTCCACCATGCGCCTGGCGCCGCCGAAGGTCAGTTCCTCCGGCTCTTCCAGTTATTGAAGAGGCCTTCGCCACCAAGCACCGGCGCATCGCAAGGGCTTCCGTCGCCGGCGATCGGTCGACCTTGCGCGCGCTGTACATTCGTACAGTGGACCTGCAGCAAAAACTCGCCATCCTGGCCGACGTCTACCCGCGCGAAGGCATCAACGGTGCGGCCGACGCCCTGCCTGACCGCAGTTGGCGTGCGATCGAGCAGCGCGCCCACAAGATGGGCCTCAAGTCACCGATCTTCGGGGACGCGCCCAAGCTCATCCTGGAAGGCGAGCAGCTGGAACGTGCCGTCCACCTCTACGAGATCGAGGGCTGGCCGATGATGCGCATCGCGCGCGAGCTCGGCTTCAACGAGCAGGCGACGTCCAACGCCGTCCTGATCGCGCTGTGCCCCCGCCGCGGCTATCGGCCGGCCGAGCGCGACGACACCGGCCGGCTCCTGCCCGAAGGCAAGGAGCGGCTGCGCTACATGCTTAAGAAGGGCCTCAAGCACGTCGAGATACAGATCCGGCTCGGGGTCAGCGCCGCGACGGTCGCGCGCGAGCGGCTGCGCTATAACGCGGACCTGGTCGCGCGCGGCAAGGCGACGCTCCCGCCGCCCGGCGCCGGCGAGCAGTACAGTGGGGTGAAGATCCCGGCGAAGGTCCGGCGCGTTGCCGAGGCCGCGTTCCTGGAAGGCTATGGCTCGGTCGAAGCATCCCGCCGCGCCTCCATCTCCGTCCCGAGCGCCAAGAACATCCGCCGGCGTCTCGTGACCCGGCTGGCGCGCAAGGGCGAGGCGCTACCCGGGTGCGATCGCGACGGCCATCGCATGGGCGCCGCGAAGGCGTCCCGCCACTACATCCCGGCCGAGGCGGCAGACGCGCTGCGCGCTCGCTTGCTCGCCGGGCAACCGGTCCAGCCAGCCGCGCGCGCGTGCGGCATCGGCCAGTGCGGTGCCTACCGCTTGCGCGACCAACTCAAGGCCGAACTCGCCGCGCGAGGCAAAAGCCTTCCCCAGGCCAAGCGGCTCGGCCGCGGCGACGTCGCGCTGGCTGCCCGGCTTGAGACGAACTGGCTGCCGGCCGACCGCCTGCAGGAGTTCCGCACGCTGGTTCACCAGCATGGGATGGAGGAGGCGAAGCGCCTTCTGCTCGCCCGCATGGACGCGGAGCGCGCGGCCGATGCCGCGGCGATTGCCGCCGAGCGCGCCCGGCCCAAGTCGTTCGAGGAGCAGCTTGCCCGCCTCGCGCGCGGCGAGGTCCGCGTCGTCGCCAACGTAAAGCTGCGCCGCCCCGACCCGACCGGGACCTTGGGCGGCATCGCAACGGCCGCGCTGTGATCGAGGCTCAATCGTGACCCGCTTGTCTGCGACTGAAAGGCGTCAGCTCGCTCTGTTCGCCGAGCTGCACGACCGCGAACGTCAGAAGGAAGCCGCATGAACGCCCCGGCGCACCTGCCACCGCCGCCCCAGCGCGGACACGCACGTCTGCCAGTTGTCGAACTTGATCGCCGTCTCTCGCGAGCGGCCGAGATCGGCAAGGGTATCCGGCTTGAGCCGCGCGATCTGGATCTACTGGTCAGCCTTGGGCTGATCGACATTCTGCACGAAGCAAAAACAGAACAGCTTAGGGAACAGGCTCGATGCCGCGACGCGAAGCTCCGCTCTATCGGCGGGGAAAATATTGGCTCGGCTGGGACCGGCGGGCCGATGGGAGCCTCCGCTCCCCGAATCTCACCATCTTCTGGTACGATCCCGCCACGCGACGCGAGCGAAGCACGAGCACGGGGACGTCGGCCGAGGATCAGGCCATCCTAGCGCTCGATCGCCGCTATCTGGCCGACGCCGACGAAGCGCCGGCGTTCTGCCACGCGTGCGGCCAGCCCCTCGCGCAGGCACAGGCATACCTGCTTACGGATGCGATCGCTGATTATCGTCTTGAATGGGGGGACGGCCGAGCTTCGGCCGACACCATCGAAGGGCGGCTCAAGCACGTCCTCGACTATCTGGACGCAGAAGAGGCGCGCGCTGGCGAAGGGCGCTTCGGCATTGCGGTAAGCTGTGCCGCTGCCTGCACCACGCCGTTCGTCACCGCGTTTCGCGCCTGGTCGAAGCTGCAGCCTGTAGTCTGGCGCAACGGCGCTGGTCAGGTCACCGTGTCGAGGCCGCGATCTCCGGCCGCGACGGAGGCGTCGATCGCGCAGCTGATCGCTGTGCTGAACCATGCAGTGAACGCTGACCCGCCTCGCTCCGACAAAAGACCGACTTACCGGCCGCTGCCGCCCAGCCAGGTCCAGCGGACGAGGCGCAGCCGGCTCAGCATCGAGGAGTTGGCCCGCATCGTTTCGCACGCGGCCGAGCCGGGCAAGCGCCGCGGCTCGCTGCACCGGTTCGTCATCGCCTCGATTTGCACGCTCGCGCGCCCAGGCGCCGTGGTCGATATCTCCGTTGCGCCAGATCGGCAGCAATGGTGGCCAGGTGCGCCGACCATCGATCTTAACCCGCACGGTCGAACCCAGAACAAGAAGCGCCGGCCGGTGCTGCCGGTGGTGCCGCTGCTGGAGGAATGGCTCGCGGCCGAGTGGGCCGATTATTGCGAGCTGACGGAGGAACAGCGCGTTGGTCGCGGCTGGCTGGTCAATTACTACGGCC
>CAXTTP010000373.1:0-2695 GCA_964247195.1 uncultured Sphingomonadaceae bacterium | reverse complement strand
CAAGTGTCCGTTTTTGGGGAGCGCCTCCTCCACGCTGAATGGCCGGAACTGGGTCCTGCTGGTCGCCGGTGAGGCTCGCGTTGTCCGACGGTCCTAGCCTCAACGCCAGCCGAGGGCGGGCGCGACAAGCGTCAGGATGGCCTCGATCACGTGCGCGTTGTAGTCGACGCCGAGCTGGTTGGGCACGGTCAGCAGTAGCGTGTCAGCCTCGGCGATCGCTTCGTCGGCTCTCAGTTCGGCGATCAGCCGGTCTGGCTCCGCGGCATAGGAACGGCCAAACACCGCGCGCATGTCGTCGATGACGCCGATCTGGTCGCCGCCGTCGCTGCGGCCAAAGTAGGCGCGGTCGGTGTCGTTGATCAGCGCGAAGATCGACCGCGAAACGGATACGCGCGGCGTCCGTGCGTGTCCTGCCTGCTTCCACGCCTCGCGATAGAGGCGGATCTGCCTGGCCTGCTGAACATGGAACGGCTCACCGCTCTCGTCCGCCTTCAGCGTCGAGCTTTGCAGGTTCATGCCTTGCTGCGCCGCCCAGACGGCAGTGGCGTTCGAGGCCGAGCCCCACCAGATGCGCTCGCGCAGGCCGGGCGCATGCGGTTCGAGGCGCAGCAGGCCGGGTGGGTTCGGGAACATCGGTCGCGTGCTGGGCTTCGCAAAGCCTTCGCCCTTCAGTAGCTCCAGGAGCACCTCGGCGTGCCGCCGTCCCATGTCCGCGTCGCTCTCGCCTTCGGCGGGCGCGTAACCGAAGTGGCGCCAGCCCTCGACTACCTGCTCGGGCGAGCCGCGGCTAATACCGAGCTGGAGCCGTCCACCCGCGATCAGGTCTGCGGACCCGGCGTCCTCAGCCATATAGAACGGGTTTTCATAGCGCATGTCGATGACACCGGTGCCGATCTCTACGCGGCTGGTCCGAGCGCCAACCGCCGCCAGCAGCGGAAAGGGGGAGGCGAGCTGCTGAGCGAAGTGGTGCACCCGATAGTAGGCTCCGTCCGCTCCCAGCTCCTCCGCGGCCACCGCGAGCTCGATCGACTGAAGCAGCACATCCGACGCCGAGCGCGTGGCCGACCCATGGGCGGCCGACCAGTGGCCAAAGGAGAGGAATCCGATCTTCTTCATATTGCGTCCCATCCGAGATGCGGATCAGATAGGGATCGCAATCAGCATTCGCCCGCCCGGCATGCGGGCCTACGCCGGCGACGCTGTCCGCCGGGCTTGAGGTCACCGAGATCGCGGCGCTGCGCCACTCCGTCCGGGATCTCGTCGCCGTGCTCGCGGCCCGCTCCTCTTCGCATAAGGACAATGGCAGGTGAAACCGGCCATGCGCCATCCGGTCAAGTCGCCTGGTATCTCAAACAAACTGCCGCGCCGCTTCTCGCTCTCGGCCGCTTCGACACCATCTAACCGATCAAAGGAGTTTCCATGCCAAGCTACCGCAAGACCGACGACGCCATCGCCGCGTTGACGCCCGAACAGTACCGCGTCACCCAGAAGAACGGCACCGAGCGCCCGGGCACCGGCGCGCTGCTCGGCAACAAGCAGCCCGGCATCTACGTCGACATCGTCTCCGGCGAGCCGCTCTTCGCCAGCGCCGACAAATATGAGTCAGGCTGCGGTTGGCCGAGCTTCACCAAGCCGATCGAGCCCGCCAACGTCAAGGAACTGACCGACCGGTCGCTGTTCATGAAGCGTGTCGAGGTGCGCTCGGCGCATGGCGACAGCCATCTCGGCCATGTCTTCGATGATGGGCCGCGCGACAAAGGCGGGCTGCGCTACTGCATCAACTCGGCTTCGCTGCGCTTCGTGCATCGCGACGACATGCAGGCCGAGGGCTACGACGCTTATCTAGCTCAGGTGGAGGACGCCGCATGAAGTACCGCACGCTCGGCCGAGAGCTGAAGGTTTCGGCGATCGGCATCGGCTGCATGCCGATGATCCGCGACGGCAACATCAACTATGGTCATGCCGACGACGATGTGTCGACGCGCACCATCCACGAAGCGATCGACCTCGGCGTCACCCTGTTCGACACCGCCGAGATCTACGGCCCGTTCAGCAACGAGGAGCTGGTGGGGCAGGCGATCAGGGGCAAGCGCGACGGCCTGGTCATCGCCACCAAGTTCGCGATGCGGTACGAGGGCAACACCCCGATCGGCGTTGACGGCAGCCCCGCCAACGCCCGGCGCGCCTGCGAGGGATCGTTGAAGCGCCTCGGCATCGACACGATCGATCTGTTCTACCAGCACCGCGTCGATCCCGACGTACCGATCGAGGAAACCGTCGGGGGCATGGCCGAGCTGGTCAAGGAAGGGAAGGTCCGCTTCCTGGGCTTGTCCGAAGCCGCAGCCGATACCGTCCGCCGCGCCGCCAAGGTCCACCCGATCGCCGCGCTGCAAAGCGAGTACTCGATTTGGGAGCGAGACGTGGAGGCGGAGATCCTGCCCGCCTGCCGGGAAAACGGGATCGGCTTCGTGCCCTACAGCCCGCTCGGCCGCGGCTTCCTTGCTGGCGGTATCCGCAGCCTCGCCGAACTGCCGGCCAACGACTGGCGCCGCAACGATCCGCGCTATTCGCCCGAGAACATGCCCCGCAATCTCGCGATCGTCGACGCCATTGCCGGCGTGGCGGCAAACCACGGCGTCTCCAACGCGCAAGTGGCGCTTGCCTGGCTCTTGGCGCAGGGCGACGACATCGTGCC
>CAXTTP010000372.1:0-2703 GCA_964247195.1 uncultured Sphingomonadaceae bacterium | reverse complement strand
CCGTTGAGCAGCTCGTCGCGGAGCGACCCGTTGAAGCTCTCGTTGTAGCCGTTCTCCCATGGCGAGCCCGGTGCGATGTAGAGCGTCTTCACGCCGATCTGGGCGAGCCAGACCGTAACCCTACGGCGTGGGCCGCTGGTTAGGCGGCTTCGAGGTGTCGGGTGGCGGTCTTCCAGTTCCAGGGCAGGAGTTCGTGCAGCCGGGTTTGGGAGATGTCCGCGATGCGGGCGAGGACGTCGGCGAGCCATGCCTGTGGATCGACATCGTTGAGCTTGGCCGTACCGATGAGGGTATAGAGGCAGGCAGCGCGTTCGCCGCCCCGGTCGGAGCCGAGGAACAGCCAGGATTTGCGGCCAAGGGCAATTCCCCTGAGGGCACGCTCGGCGGTGTTGTTGGTCAGACAGATCCGGCCGTCGCGGAGGAAAGCGGCGAAGGCCTCCCAGTACTTCAGCATGTAGTCCATCACCTTGGCGACAGCATCGTGGCGAGAGAGCGCGGCACGCTTGGTGCGCATCCATTCCTCGAGTTCGGCGACGACCGGGGCTGCGACCTCCTGACGGACGGCCAGCCGCTCGCCGGCAGGCCGGCCGTTGATGGCGCGCTCGATGTCGAACACCCGGTCGATGCGTCTGACGGCCTCGAGCGCCAGCGGCGAAACCACGGCGGCTTTCTTCCGGTGCCGTTTGAGCTGCGTGGCGACGTCGGCGAGCTCGAAGAAATAGCGTCGCGCATGAGCCCAGCACAACGCCTTGGTGAGCGGCGCCGGCGTTCGCCCGGGCTTGAACAGCGCGTTGTAGCCGGCATAGGCATCGGCCTGCAGGATGCCGCCATAGCGCGCGAGATGGCCTTGGGGATTCCCGCCGCCCCGGTCGCGGGAATAATAGAAGAGAGCGACCGGTGGGGCCGGCCCGCCAAACGGCTGGTCGTCACGGACATAGGTCCACATCCTGGCGATATCGGTCTTTCCCCTGGCCTGCACCGGCACGGTGGTGTCATCACCGTGTAGACGATCTGCCGCCAGCGCATGGGCTTCGATGAGCAGAAAGAGCGGCTGCAAAGCGACCGTGGCGGCGCCGACCTGGTCGGCCATGGTGGAAAGCGCGATGTCGATGCCTTCGCGGGCATAGCGGTCGCGCTGCCGGTTGAGCGGCTGGTGCATGCCGTATTTCTCGAACAGGATGGAGGCGAGCAGGTTGGGCCCAAAGATCCCGCGCGGGGTCACATGGAAAGGCGCCGGCGGCTGGGTGATGGTCTCGCAGGCCCGGCAGGCGAAACGTTCGCGGACGGTCTCGACCACCTTCATGCGTGCGGGGATCTTCTCCAGCGTCCTGGTGACATCCTCGCCGAGTTTGGAGAGTGCATCCGAGCCGCAGCAGGGGCAATTGCGGGGCGCAGGAATGACGATGCGCTCACGCGGCAAATGCTCGGGAAACGACCGTGGCACCCGCTTGCGGGCAAAGCTCTGGATCGAGGTCGTCCTGGCGGCCGCGATCTGCGCCAACCGCTCATCCGCGGCGGCGGTCTCCTCGAGTTCCTCGAAGCGGAGCTCCATCTGGTCGATAAGTCGCTGGATACGCTCCGCACTCGGTCCATGGATCGAGCGCCGCATCTTTTCCGCCTGAAGCTCGAGCAGGGCGTTGCGGGCGAGCAGATCGGAGTTCTGCGCCCTGACATTGGCGAGCTCGGCCTCGACCTCCAGGGCGTGGGCCTGCGCGGCCGCGGCAAGCGCGCGAGCGGCTGCGAGATCCTCCAGAAGCTGTGCTGGCGAGGCATCTTCCATCGCCAGTAAGGATAGCAGAATCCCCCACTTTTCCGAAGCGGATTATCGCTTGGCGGACCTATCCGACCATGCTCGGACGCCAGCTTTTCTGCGGGTTTCGCCAGTCTATCCCCTCCAGCAGACACGCCATGGCGGATGATGTTATCGACACCGCGCCGTCCGTCGCCGCCGGCCATACGAAGCGCCCGCGCTCGAGCCTTTTGGCGTATAGCGACATGCCGATCCCGTCATGCCAGAGGATCTTCACGAGCGAGCCGGCGCGACCTCGGAACACGTAGATGTCGCCAGCATGCGGGTCGCGTTTGAGGATCTGCTGCACTTGAAGCGCCAGCCCGCGCATGCCTTTGCGCATGTCGGTCCGGCCCAGCGCGATCCAGATCCGGGCCTCGCTCGGAACGAGGATCATCGGCGCAACGCTCGCATCGTCGCCGTGACCAGTGCCGCGGGCGCATCCGCCATGACATGTACCGTCGCATCCCTCAGCTCGATCAACAGCGCCGCCCCTCGGGCGGGCACCTCGGCACGACCGGTCACGACGACCGGGACGAGCTGCGAGTCCGACACTGCGAGATCCCGGCGCCAGCGATAGATCTGGCTCGGCCGGATATCCGCCTGCGCCGCGACCTGGGAAACCTTCGCCCCCGGCGCAAACGCCGCCGCCATCAGCGCCCGCTTCTGATCGTCCGTCCAGGGGCGCCTGCGCTCCGCACCCGAAATTACCGTCACCTGGCTCATCGCACCGTCGCTAACACTGGTGCAAACACCGGCGTTTGCACCGGTGCTACCTCCACGACCGCGCCTCACCGCTCAAGCGGTCCCCGCCGAAGGAATACGCCAGACCTGCACGGCGGTGGCGATGAACTCGGCACCGTAGCACATTGGGAAGCGTCGGAACGGGAGCCACCAAGGCCCTGATGGAGGCA